>DSBF01000008.1 GCA_011049495.1 Ignavibacteria bacterium | reverse complement strand
CTCTGGTACTTATGGGCTTTTTAGGTATTATATAGCTTTGATATATAAAGTGCTTGCGACAAAACAGATGAAGCACCCTAACTTTAATTCAAAGCATATGATAAATTATTGTAAAACCATTAATGCATCATTAAATAATAGCAGCAGACGAAAAGAACTATTTCTAAAAAGCATTGACCTATTGAAAGGGGCGATTCAAGAGGAAAAAAGAAAATATCCAGTGAACGTTTCGGTTAAAAGAGTGATTAGAACGTCTTCATTTAAAGATGTAGTTTTTGAACAATTGAAAAAAAACAGCAGGTAACAAATTGTAAATTGCATTGCGGGGTTTGTGGTATATCATTCGCTGGATTCTCGTAACATCGTTCCGTCCTACCAGACAGGAACGAGCTCCGAAATCCGCAACGACAACTTACAAGTGACCGTTATGGGCAAGTTTTGAAAACGACACAGCGGTCAGATACGAGAACTACCAAAGAAAAACTTTGACAGTTCTTGACTTTCACTGGTGATTAAAATAAAAGTTAAAAGTGGAGACCAGAAACCACTTAAAAAACGGGGCGAAACCGAAAAGCCATACGAGTCGGTAAATAAAAACATGGAGAAATTATGAATTGGTATTTTAAAGTTTTAAAACAGTACGCTGATTTTAGCGGAAGAGCAAGAAGAAAAGAATATTGGATGTTCGTTTTATTCAATATGATTTTCGCCATTGTAGCAATGATTTTGGACAACGTTTTAGGAATTGCAATGGAAGGAATTGGATATGGTCCATTATACGGACTGTATGTTCTTGCAATGCTAATTCCGGGTTTAGCTGTTGCCGTGAGACGACTTCACGATGTTGGAAAGAGTGGCTGGATGATTTTAATTGCTTTAATTCCATTAGTTGGTGCGATTTGGCTTTTAGTTCTAATGGTAACAGACAGTAATCCCGGAGAAAATCAATACGGACAGAATCCGAAAGAAGTGACAGTCTGAAACAAAGAAAACCAGCCCATAACATTGTATATGCGATAATTGCGGGATTTTGCGGTAAACTGAAACTTTCCGTAAATAAGAGGCATTGTGCAAACTTGAAACGATAGTTCTTTGAAGTCCCGCAACTACGCATATACTTGTCCGTTATGGGCAATTAAAACAAAAGCATTATCAGGTTTGAGTAGGCTAACCACCTAATATAGGAAAATAGGAGACCTAAAACTTTTTAAGTAAAAGGGGACAACTCCGAAAAAAAATGAACAAAACGACATTAATTCACTAGTTTATTTGCTCTATTTATCTTCTTAGCGGTGTTATAGGAGCAGTTGTACTTGGGGCTGCCGCCTCGTTGGAAATGTCACAACAATAACCCTTTAACCTCAATAACTATGTTGTACAAATTTTATTTATTCCTGTTAATGCTTGTTGTTTCAACAACCAGTTTTGCACAACGATTGGAAATGAGCCTTTCCATGGGATCTACAGGATATATTACTACAGATAGTAGAAGTGAATATTACAACACCTATGTATTTCACGATGTAGATTTTGGGTTTGCATTTAGCATCCCAATAAGTACAAAATTAATTTTTATTCAACCCGAACTGAATTTTACACGCCGTACAGCAGAGACTAGCATTGGAAACATAAATAATGTGAGAGCATACTGTGAGGCTTTAGAAGTTCCATTGCTTTTTTGCTTTAGGAAAACTACCTTAAACGAAAAACTATCTTTTTACGGCTGTTTAGGCCCTAGTTTAAGCATGGTTTACAAGCAACGACTTCTTGCCCCTCCTGGCATCACTTTTCCTCCTACACAAGGAACAAGTCATACTTTGGGTGACATTTATAAAGTTGGTGGTGTAGGCGAGGTAGGTGTACGCTGGGAGAGATCTGAAAAGAGAGCTTTTACAATTGGGATTAGAAGCAGTTATGATGTTAATGCTATGACAAAGACCGATGATATTCCAGCCTTTAAATTTAGAACTTTATCAATAAAAGCTGGTTATATCGTTAAATTTTAAAAAGATTTTTTATATAACTGCCCATAACAGCAAGTTAATTGCATTTGGACTGGATTTCATTTTTGACGTTCAGCCCTTTTTGCTTTCTTTACCTATGTGGGATAGAGAAGCTGTTTTCCCCCAAACGTAACCAACTTGCAAACCGTTAGCAGTCAGGCTAAAAGACGACAGGACAACAATGAAACAACGAAAATAAATGGGAAGAGAAATATCACTTTTTGCGGACTATCACCAAAAGGAAAACTCATTGACAAATTACTGTGGGCTTCTTATGAAAATGCTTTATGAAGACAGCCCTAGGAAATTTGAAGAACTTTTGGCAACTCTATTAAAGACAGATACTAACATTATTGTTGGTCCGACTTTTACTCAACAGACAAAAACCGTAAAAAGCATTCCAGACTTAGCCATTACACAAAAATCATTTTCCGTTTTTTTTGAAACAAAGACAACTGATTGGTTCTATGAAGACCAAATTAACCGTCATATTGCAGGGTTCAATCAAACGGCAGACGATAAAATCCTTTTTTTGCTTTCCAATTTTGAGAATGACAACTTAGAAGAACAGTTTGACAAAGAAATCAAGGAAGCTAAAAAACATAAAATCATTCTTCAACCCCTGACCTTTGAAGATTTTGTTGGTTCACTTGAACAAGTCTGTAATTCCGAGTATTTAAGAAACTTACTTGATGAGTTTAAACTATATCTTGACAGAAATGGTCGTCTTCCAAAGTGGAAATATTTACTTGACGTTGTAAGTTGCTCGGGAACTCTTGCAGAAATCGAACAAGGTGTTTATATGTGCCCTGACACCGGTGGAGCATACAGTCATAGACGAGCAAAATATTTTGGACCATATTCTGCTAAAAAAGTGGCTGACATTTTTGAAATAAATGCAATCGTTGTAATTGAAAAGAATTTAAGTGACGCAAAAATCAAATGGAAGAACAAGAATATAAAAGACGAAACTTTAATTGAACAAGCAAGACAAAAACTGCAAAATTGGCAATGGCGAATTGACGAAAATAAATCAGTTCCATTACAGGTATTCCTTCTCGACAATAGACAAGAAACAAACTTTGTAAAAGAAACGAGTGGCGGTATGTTGCAATCAAAAAAATACTTTTGGGACATACCAACTGACTGTAAAAATTCACAAGAACTAGCTGAAAAATTAAGAGACAAAAATTGGGGCGATTATGAATAACGACCGACTGAGAGAAAAAGCCCGAACTGCTAACAGCGT
>DSBF01000586.1 GCA_011049495.1 Ignavibacteria bacterium | reverse complement strand
TGGCTACTCCACCAAAATTTATAAGTCCAATATAAAAAAGAAAATCCACACGTGGTGGATTCTTTTGAGCGGGAAACGGGACTCGAACCCGCGACATCAACCTTGGCAAGGTTGCGCTCTACCAACTGAGCTATTCCCGCATAATAAATTAGAACAAACAATATTTCAATTTGCAATCGAGTTTGGAGCGAGATTTTAACCAACTGCCTGTCCGCCGAAGTCGTTTTTTAGACGAAGGCGGAAGCTATTCCCGCATAATAAATTAGAACAAACAATATTTCAATTTGCAATCGAGTTTGGAGCGAGATTTTAACCAACTGCTTGTCCGCCGAAGTCGTTTTTTAGACGAAGGCGGAAGCTATTCCCGCATTAATTTTAAGAACTACTCTAAAAAGAGCTATCAAATATAGTATCCAAAAAATACTTTTGCAATTTATTTTGTTATTTCCTTGCACCGTGAATAAATCCACGGTACGGTCTTGAATGCTGTATTGTCATAAATGCTTTGGGATCAATACTATCAATTATTTTCTGAACTGGTTTAAGGTCTTTTCTTCTTATAATAATAACTAAAATTGCTATACCGCCGCTTCCGCCTTCCGCCGGTAAAATGGTTACTGCATATTTTGATTCACGCAATTTATCTGCAATTGTATCTGTGCAATGGCGAGAAATAATATTTAATTGTACATACCCGAGAGCTACTTTTTCTTCTAATGTAATTCCTAAAAGATTCCCCAATCCAAAACCGATTGCATACCCAAATAAATTCATTGTTTGGTCCATGTGTGCAACGATATATCTCATAGCAAATATCCAAATCAATACTTCAAAGAATCCGGTAATAGCAGCATGATATTTTTTAGCATTCACAACCAATAATGTCCTGAAAGTTCCAAGCGTAACATCCGCAACTCTCATAATCATAATTACCAAACCACCGATAATTGCTTCTAACATTATCTCTCCAAAATTTTAGAAACCAAAATTACAGAAATAATTTCATATTTTTGCTCACAACAAAATATTAAGGATATGAAAGAAGAAGAAAGAAAAGAATTAGTTGACCATCTTGAAAAGCGGGGTATAAAAGATAGTAAAGTTCTCTCTGCTATTTTGAAAGTTGAACGTCATTTATTTGTTCCTCCCCCCATGGTTCATTTAGCTTATAACGATAATGCTTTACCGATTGGCAAAGGTCAAACAATTTCCCAACCTTATACTGTAGCATACATGACAGAAGCTCTTCAAATTCAAAAGGGGGATAAAGTTTTGGAAATTGGTACCGGTTCAGGTTATCAAGCTGCTATTCTCCATGCTATGGGTTGTAAAGTTTACACGATTGAAAGAGATATCGATCTTTATCATAAAACAATAAAATTATTTGAAGAGTTAGGATTAAGAATTGCCGCAAGATTTGGTGACGGTACTATCGGTTGGGAAGAATTTGCACCTTATGATAAAATTATTGTTACCGCAGGAGCACCGGAAGTTCCTCAAAAACTATTGAAACAGTTGAAAGTCGGTGGAAGGTTAGTAATTCCAGTCGGTGATCGTAAACTTCAATCATTAAGAATGATCGATAAAATTGATGACGATGATTATAAAATAAACGAACGTCCAAACTTTGCTTTTGTTCCACTAATCGGAAAGGAAGGATGGAACAACGGGTAATTGTAATAGTCGGTCCTACATGTTCGGGTAAGACAAAGCTTGCTATTGATTTAGCTTTGGAACTTAACACAGAAATTATTTCTGCCGACAGCCGGCAGATTTTTAAATTTCTTTCCATTGGCACCGCAAAACCGAGTAATGAAGAATTATCTCAAGTTAAACATCATTTTATTGACTACCTTGAACCTGATGAAGAATACAATGTCGGCAGATTTGAAAAAGATGCTTTTGAGATTATCGAAAGCTTGACTTATCAAAACAAAATACCAATTGTTGTGGGTGGTTCCGGTTTATATGTAAAAGCAATTGTTGACGGAATTGTTGATGTCGCTTCCGATGAAGAGCTAAGAGAACAACTTCAAGACGAAAGAGAAAAATTCGGTAATGAATATATTTATGATAAATTAAAAAAACTTGATCCGACTGCCGCGGTAACAATGCTTCCTCAAAATTGGAAAAGAATAATTCGTGCAATTGAAGTTTATCATTTAACAGGCAGATCAATATTAGAGATTCACGAAAAGCAAAAACGAAAAGTAGATTATTCTTTTTTTCAGTTCGGGTTAGAGTGGGAACGTTCTGCACTTTATAACAATATCAATAATCGAGTCGATGAAATGATAGAAAACGGTTTAATTGATGAAGTAAAGAATATTTTGGCAATGGGTTATTCAAAAGAATTGAATGCTCTGAATACTGTCGGTTATAAGGAAATTATTTCTCATCTCTCCGGCGAAATTTCATTAGAAAGAGCAGTCGAATTAATAAAAAGAAATACAAGAAGATTTGCTAAGCGTCAGCTAACCTGGTTCAGAAAAGATGAACGCATAAAGTGGATTAATATCAACTTAATTGATGATTTGCGTAACGCAAAAGACTTAATCCTCAATTCAATACGAATTGTTTGAACAAGACGCACTTAATAGATATATTTGTTTCATTATTCACAATCAAAATTTATAATGAAAGAAAAAATAAGAATTGCATCCGGTCAAGGTTTTTGGGGAGACTTAATTGACGCACCTGTCGATCAAGTTATGAAAGGGGATATTGATTATCTCGTTATGGATTATCTTGCTGAAGTTACGATGTCAATCCTTCAGAAACAAAAAAACAAAAATCCGCTGTTTGGTTATGCCAGGGATATTCCCGATTTAATGGAGAGAATCCTTCCTGTCTGTAAAGAGAAAAATATAAAAGTAATTACAAACGGCGGTGGTGTAAACCCTGAAGGGTGCGCAAATGCTATTATTGAAGTTGCGAATAAATTGGGTATAAAAAATCTTAAAGTTGCTGTTGTTCTTGGTGATAACATCATAGACAAAATTGACGAAATTATTGATGAAGGTTGTCAACTAAATAATATGGAAACCGGTGAATCAATTTTGCCGGTCAAAGATAAATTGTTGAGTGCTAATGTTTACTTCGGTGCAAAACCAATTGTTGAAGCCTTGCAAAAAGGTGCAGATATAGTTATAACCGGAAGAACTACAGATACCGGGTTAACACTTGCACCAATGGTTTATGAATTTGGATGGGACTGGAATAATTTTGATTTAATTTCTGCGGGAACCGTTGC
>DSBF01000285.1 GCA_011049495.1 Ignavibacteria bacterium | reverse complement strand
GTGAATTGTTGAGGGTTGGCAGGTTCAAATTCTTCTAAATCCATATTGTTTACATTATAAGTAAAGTCGTCACTATTTATGAATGAAGCAGTTAAATCGAAACCAATGCCAAACCGGAAATCTGCATTATTTCTTTGCTTGAATATCAGCATATTGTTATTTGCACCGTTAAAACACAATGCTCTTTCAACAGGTAGTAAGTAAGCTGAAATAATTTTTTCGGCATCGCTTTTTCCTCCTTTAATAAAATTAGCTGATGATGTAATTTGAGCATCAACAGTCCCTGTTGCTATAAGCATAAACAGATTGATTAAAAAAATTTTTATTTTCATATTTGCACATTTAAAGAGATTGTTTTTTTATTACTCATAACGTTTTGCGGCTTGGCGTAGTGGCGGAATTTTAGCACAAAAGTTCAATTGAAGAACTGCACTTGAACCTACAACTAAACTGTCACACGAAGCACTGCACCCACCATTACGCCAAACCGCTGTTAGGCGTATGTGCTACTTTTCTCGTCACATGTTAAAGGTCTTGTTTGCCCAGGTAAAAAACTCTGTTAAGCTGAACACCAAAATTTCTTTGTTCTTGGTTTCTTCAGTCGTGTATTTCTTTTGTTTTACTGCATCTTTTAACCACTTGATTGCACCTGCTTTCCATCCTGCTCCGTCAATTAAAATCATAATTGAGTTTTCAGGCATTGCTTCGATGGTGTTTAGATATAAGTATGGCAGCTTCTCGTCAACCGAACCAGCTACTTGTTGCCACTTACACTCAATACGAATTCGCAAATTGTATTTCTTTGAAATGAGTAGAAATTCTGTGTTGCCTTTGTGTTCGTAAACTGTTGTAAATGGGACATTTTCGAGAAGTAACTCTTCTCCATATTTCTCTTTGTTCTTTTCCCAAACTCGATAATTTATTAGCTCAAAACCTTTTCCTGTTAATACGGTTTTTACAGCTACTTCAAGTTGGTTGCCAGTTACGTTACTCTTAGTTCCTTTTTCCATTTATGTGATTGAATAGTTTGTAACAACGATTTCATTAATTGCTCCGCGCTTTGTTGGATTAGAATTTATCATTCGTCTTGCAGGAACTCTTGTAATGTTGTAGTCGCTGTATATGTCGTCAAAAAAATTGTCCATCGGATCGTAGTTTTTGGGGTCAGAATTGCTCAGCATTACAAGAGTTCCTTTTTTGTCAAGCTGTCTGAAAAGTTTGGCAAGTTGAATTTGCTCATTGTCTGTAAAGCCTTGTTTACTGTATGCTTTGAAACTTGCTGTTTTGCTAATTGGTCTGTATGGTGGATCAAAGTAAACGAATGACTTAGCTTTCAGGTCTGTTACAATTTCTTTGAAGTCTGCTTTTTTAATCTCGGCAATTTGTAAAACCTGATGAACTGCTAATAAATTTTGCTCGTCACAAATTGTCGGGTTATCATAGTTGCCAGCCGGTGAATTAAATTCTCCTTTGGAATTGACGCGGTATAGCCCGTTGAAGCAAGTCCTGTTTAAAAATATAAGTTGTGCTGCTCTTGGAAACCATTGCTCGGAATACTTGTCGTAGTCAATATTAAAGCGTTGTAAATTGTAATTTGTGCGTTGATCGTAGAAAAATTCTTGTCGTTGTTTCTTGTCCAGCTTGATATAACTTTTTTGATAACGATAAAGAAAGTCGAGCAGTTTCGTAACATCTTTTTGAATGACTTTGTAAGTTAAAATCAGTTCATCGTTGATGTCGTAGAGGTATGCACTTTCAATGCCGTAATGTTGTGCAATGTCAAAAAATACGGCACCGCTGCCTAAAAATGGCTCGTAAAAAGTTTTAATCTTTTTTTGTTTTAGCTGTTTTGGGTAGAGTTCTTGAAATTTGTCGAGAAGTTGTCCCTTGCCGCCAGCCCATTTTAAAAACGGTTTTGCCCCAACATTGTAAGGTTTGAAAGGGTCTTCAACTGTCGAAACGTTGTCGTCCTTAATTTTATATTTTGTTGCTGTCGCCATATTATAAAAAGTCAGTGTCCAAATTTAGTCAAAAAGATTATTTGTCGAGCAGAAAGTTTTGAGTTTAAAGTGTTGTTCAAAAGCATTTACGCACAACGGCTGGGGGTTGGTAAAGTGCAGGATTTCGAGGCGCTTTCCTATCAGTTTACACTGACTTTTTTACGAGCCTCAAACGCCCGAAAACCGCTGAAACCCGCATGCACTATACCATGTGTTGGCAACCGTAGTTTATTGTCATTTGTTAATCCTTATCCAATATGAACCACCATGTTTCTCAACCCCTTTTAGATTTTCATGATTCCAAATTGGAGAAATCAAGTCAGAAAGTTCTTTATCCTCGTAAATGAAATAATTAGGTAAAATAGTATCATATTTTTCAGGATTTGCCAATAAATACATTGCTAATCCATATTGCTCAGAATAAAATCTATCACACATAAATTGAGGATAGTCATAAGGCAAATAGATGTCATGAATATGTACAATCACATCTTTTTTCAACCTTGGTAGAATCTCCAAATAAAAGACCATTGAATCAGAATTTGGCAAAATCCTATGAGAATTATCCACAAAGAGAATGTCATTTGCATTTAACTCATCTAAAATGTTAAAATCAATATTCTCAAAAGGTTCTCTTATCACCTTATCAGCCAAATTGTCAATTTCTGCACGAGGCATAGGGTCAATCGAGACAATTTGAGTGTTTAAATTTTGCTCATTCTTTGCTTTAAATGCTACTTTTGTCGAATTACCCGAACCTATCTCAATGTATTTTGTGGGTTTAAACTCTGCAATCAAGGTGTAAATTCCAATAATGTCAAGTCCAGGCAAAAATCCGTTATTCCATGAAGGTTTGGTTGAATCAGTTTCCTTACTTGAATCTTGAATTGTCCAAATTTTATCTTTATGAGATAACGACTTATTTACCAACTCTCTGTACTTATCACGATTTGAATCAATAATTTTATATAAATCCTGATGAGCTGGTTTTCTGTGTCCATATCGAGGTTTAAAATCCACTTTATACTCAAGAAATAAATTTTGAAATTTTGGGTTCAAAAATCTGTAAATCTGTTTTATCATATTTTAAAGTTTAATTTGTTGCAGGCTGTCGTTACTATGGTTGCAAACGGATGGCAATATGAAAAGTTGGGCATTTTGAAACACTAACCTTTTAATTTATTTCGCTGTTTATTTAATGTTAAAATGTTCATATTTACCACTTTCTGCCCAATTTTTTATATTGCGTGTTGGCGGTTCGTTGTTATT
>DSBF01000141.1 GCA_011049495.1 Ignavibacteria bacterium | reverse complement strand
GTTTTAAAGCGGAAAAAACATGTGCTTCAAAGGAAAATTTGGATTAAACAAAAGATAGTTAGACAAACTATATTACAGACTCTGTGCCCCCACAAAAAACTCGTTTAATGACGGGTTTTTCTGTTTTAAAAATAAAAATGGTATAACAATAAATAAGACACTAATTTCACGAATTGACACGAATTAACTTGAATTGAAATTCATGAGATTCGGATCTTAAGACTAAATTACCAAGCGACAAATGTCGTAATAGTAAATGGGTAATGAAAAAGATAAAAAGGGATTCATTTGGGAATCCCTTTTTATTAATGTCAGTAATTTATACTCAACCCCAAATTATAAAACATGAACGATAGAATATCCGTATACAATTCAATTGCTTTTGACGTGCTTGTCCCGGCGCCATGCCCAACTTTAGTTTCGATGCGAATTAATATTGGGTTTTCCGAAGTTGATTTTGCCTGCATTTCTGCAGCGTACTTAAATGAATGTGCCGGGAAAACTCTATCATCATGATCTGCGGTTGTTATCATGGTTGCCGGATAATTTAAACCGGATTTTACATTATGAAGAGGGGAGTATTCGTATAAAAATTTAAATTGTTCCGGATCATCACTCGAACCATATTCCGGAACCCAAGCCCAACCGATTGTAAACTTATGAAACCTTAGCATATCCATAACGCCAACCATCGGGAATGCAACTTTAAATAATTCCGGTCTTTGATTAATAACCGCACCAACAAGAAGTCCGCCGTTTGAACCTCCTTGAATTGCAAGTTTGTTTGGATTAGTGTATTTCTTTTCAATTAAGTATTCAGCAGCTGCAATGTAATCATCATAGACATTTTGTTTTTTATCAAGCATACCGGCTTCGTGCCATTCCTTGCCGTATTCACCCCCGCCTCTTAAACATGCCAAAGCGTAAACACCGCCGTTTTCCAAAAGAGGTAGTGCGGTTAACCTAAAGGATGGTCGTTGAGAAACATTAAAACCGCCGTATGCATAAAGCAATGTTGGGTTTTCGCCGTTCAGTTCTAAACCTTTTTTATGAGTAATGAATAACGGAATTTTTGTACCGTCCTTGCTTTCGTAAAAAACTTGGTTTGTTTCGAAGTTTTCCATATCGAATTTAATATCACTTTTTCGGAATAACTGTGACTCGTTGGTTTCAACATTATATCTGTAAATTGTTGGCGGGTAAGTAAAAGAAGTAAATGTGTAGAAAACTTCTTTATCGGTTTGTTTACCTCCAAATCCATAAACTGTACCAACACTTGGAAGTCCAATATCATAAAAATATTCACCTTCTTGAGAGTAAACTTTAACTACATTGTTGGCATCTTTCATATATGTAGCAATTAATTTTTCACCAACAAAAGAAACTGACGAAAGTACATCTTGTGTGCCGGGAATAATATCTTTCCAATTTTCTCTTGAAGGATTTTCTAAATCGATTAAAATCAGACGATAATTTGGTGCATTATTGTTTGTATGAATGAGAAATTTATCATCGATATTAGCAACAAAATTATACTCGGATTCCAATGTATCGACTATTGAAATTATTTGTGAGTCATTAACTAAATCCTTATAAAACAATAAGTTTGATTTAGCAGAACCTTCCCAAGCATTTATAATTAAATATTTTTCATCATCTGTAACTGATGCCATGAAACCCCTCTTCGGGTTTTCTTTATCTTCTAATACAAGCACATCATCAGTTTGGGCGGTACCTATTTTATGATAATATAATTTTTGAAATTCATTCTGTGCTTTTAATTTCTGTTCTTCTTCCGGTTCGTCATACCTGCTATAGAAGAAACCATCGTTATACCATGCAATTGAAGTGAATTTTGCCCAGTTGATATGATCTTCGAGTAGGGATTTATCATCAACATTCATAACAAAAATTTCACGCCAGTCGGAACCACCTCTTGAAATTGCATAAGCTGCGTATTTATTGTCATTTGAAAAATATAGACCTGCCAACGAAACGGAACCGTCATCCGATAGCAAATTCGGATCCAAAAAAACTTCCGGTTCGGCATCAAGTGATTCTTGAATATAGATTACACTTTGTTCCTGCAATCCGTCATTTTTTGAGAAAATATAAAAATCACCGACTTTTTTTGGCGCGGAATATTTTTCATAATTCCATAACTCGGTTAAGCGGTTTTTAATGTCTTCTCTAAAAGGAATTTGAGTTAAATAGTTTTGTGTAAATTCATTTTGTACTTCAACCCATGCAGCAGTTTCATCGGAATTATTATCCTCCAGCCATCTGTAAGGATCAGCAACTTGAACGCCATGATAATCTTCAACTAAATCAATTTTTTTTGTGTCAGGATAATTGAACTGGGATTGGGCAAAAATAAAGCAGGAAAAGCTTAACAAAATAATTAGTATAAAATACTTTCGCATATTTCACTCCCCATTTTTTGAATTATAGATTTCTGAGACTAATAAATTTAATTATTTTTTTTGTCAACTCATTATTGGGACAGCAAGTCGTATTTTATTTTTTGATATTGTTTATATCTCAAGTTTTGTGCGGTGAATAAATGATACTTCTTCGTATGTATCGGATGCTCCAAAAATAAAGTAACCCTTTTTTGAAAACTGCTGAACTATTCTTTTGGATTTGTATTCAGGTAAATCAAAATTCCTATCGTGAAATTCGATTAATAATTGATCAATAGTAATGGGAGATTCAATTATCTTTTCCAACACTTCATACTCGGCACCTTCAATATCCATCTTAAGAACATCGATATGATTATGCTTCAGTTCGCTTGTGATATCATCAAAAGTTTTCATCAGCACATTAATAGTTCTTCCTTTATCAACCGCATCGTGTACAACTAAACTTCCTGAAATACCTTTCGGGTTTTGGGGCAGATAAAAGTTTACAATTCCAGTTGTTGTAGCACTAATTCCGTAATTATGAAAATGAAATTTTTCGGGTAGTTTTTGTCTGTTAATCCATTCTATTGATTTTGGAGTCGGATCAAATGCAAAAATTTTACAGTTATGATTTTTAATGCATGCCAGGTCAAATGAAATCAAGACTTACCCCAAAATTCTTAAGTTATAGTAAAAACGATAATTTATAATTAGAGTATTCGCGGTAATAAGAAAAGCGTAAGCCGCTAATTCGCGAATGTATTAGCGCATCGGCGGCAAACGAAAAGTGTAAACCGCTAATGCACCAATAAATACAATTTTGTCAAGATTCCCATCATTTACTATTCTACTTAGTAAGTCACCT
>DSBF01000139.1 GCA_011049495.1 Ignavibacteria bacterium | reverse complement strand
CAAGTTATTTACCTGAATAAAACCACCATTACCGCTCCCATTTCAGGGTATATTACTGAGGTAAATACAGTGGTTGGGAACCGGGTTGCAAAAGATGAACTCTTGTTTAAAATACAAACAAAAGAGAGCAAGGCTCTGCAAAATACCAATGAGGCAGGAACCAATCAGTTTGGTATAATTCCCGTTTTTGCAAGCGTTTCTGGGTTTATAAATACGCTAAATATTACCGATGCGAATGTTTTTATAACTGAAGGAAATGCGTTGGCAACCATCGTAAAAAACACTGATTTAATTATTCAGGTTAACGCTCCTTTTGAATATTCCAAATTCTTAAATAATAGAAAAAATATTGAGATTGAATTGCCAAATAACGAAGTGCTTCATGCTGTTTTTTATAAATCAATTCCACTGGTTGACCCCATTTCACAAACACAACAGGTATACTTTAAGCTAAAAAGTCACACCACACTGCCCGAAAACCTAAACGTGCTGGGAACATTTTTTATTGAAGAAAAAAAGGAAAGTATATTGCTGCCTAAAGATGCTGTATTGACAAATGAAACACAAGATGAATTTTGGATAATGAGAGTTACCTCAGATTCTTTTGCCATTAAAGTGCCTGTTATAAAAGGAATTGAAACTGACGGCAAAATTGAAATAGTAAAACCTTTACTAAATATATCAGATGAGATAATAGTTACAGGTGGATACGAACTTCCTGACAGTACAAAGGTTAAAATGAACTAAGGATGAATAAATTATTTTTTAAATACAAGAGTCCATTTGCGGTTATTTTAATACTCATTTTAATTGTAGGTGCTTATACATATAAAAATCTGGGGACATCGCTTTTCCCAAATGTAACGTTTCCGAAAATCAAAATTATTGCCGAAAACGGTCAGCAGCCTGTTGACAAAATGATGGTAACTGTTACCAAACCTTTGGAAAATACCATTAAGCGGGTAGAAAACCTGAAGCTTATTCGAAGTATTACAAGCATGGGAAGTTGCGAAATTTCAGCATTTATGGATTGGGGCTCCGATATTGATATTGACAAGCAGCAAATAGAATCGAGAATAGCACAAATTAAAAACGATTTACCGCCCAATGTAAATATTACGGTGGAGAAAATGAATCCCTCCATCCTGCCTGTTATGGGGTATTCGTTGCAATCCGACACCAAAAATCAGGTAGAACTAAAAATGATAGGCGAATATATTGTGAAGCCCTACTTATCAAAAATAGAAGGGGTTGCAGCAGTAGAAGTTATTGGCGGGAAAACAAAAGAATATCAAATCCTATTAGACCAAAAAAAGCTAAGTCTCCTAAAATTAAACCCTCAGCAAATTATCAACTCCATTCAACAAGCTGGTTTTATAAAATCAAATGGCTATGTTATTGACTACAGAAGACTTTATTTAACGGTAACTGACGCTTCAATTAAAAACAAAGAAACCTTAGAGAAGTTAGTTATTTTTAACGATGCAAAAAGAAAAATTACCATTCAGGATATTGCCACAGTTCAGATTGCTGAAAAAATTGAATTTATTAAAATTAAGGCTGACGGAAAAAATGTGCCGCTTATCGCCATTTTAAAACAACCCAACAGCAATTTAATTGATGTAGCCAACCAAGTTACCCAACAAATTACAGAACTCAATAAAACACTACCAAAGGGAGTTGAATTAAAGCAATATTACAATCAGGCAGATTTTGTGGGGAATAGTTTAAAAAGCATTATTGATGTGTTGTGGATTGGACTATTACTTGCCATTATAGTGGTCATTATTTTCCTAAAATCAATTAAAGCCAGCAGCGTTTTATTTGTAACCATTCCTGTAACGCTGGGACTTACCTTTATTTTGATTAAAGCAGTGGGGTACGATTTGAATATTATGACAATCGGGGCTATTGCCGCAGCCATAGGATTAATAATAGATGATGCGGTGATTGTGATAGAACAGATTCACAGAACACACGAAGAAAACCCTGAGGAAACTCCAAATAAGTTAGTTGGGAAAGCGATTCAGTTTTTATTTCCTGCTATGGTAAGTTCGTCTTTGAGTACCATCGTTATTTTTCTACCTTTTGTGTTAATGACGGGCGTAGCAGGTGCCTATTTCAAAATATTGACCGAAACAATGATTATTACACTTACTGTTTCATTTTTTGTAACGTGGATTGGACTTCCGGTAATTTACCTCTTGTTTTCAGGAAAGAAAAATAAAACCATAAAGGTTCACGCCGTACAAGAACGAAAATGGGTGCGTTTTTTTATCGAAAAGCCTTTTATTAGCTATGTATTTATTGGTCTTATTGGATTTAGCACTTATCTGCTGCTTCCTAGATTAGAAACAGGGTTTTTACCACAAATGGATGAAGGTTCCATCGTCTTGGATTATAATAGTCCTCCCGGAACTTCACTGGAAGAAACTGACAGAATGCTGAATGAAGTAGATAAAATTTTAGATGGAATTCCTGAGGTAAAAACTTATTCACGCAGAACGGGCACACAAATGGGCTTTTTTATTACCGAACCCAACAGAGGCGATTATTTAATTGAATTAAAAAATACCAGGAAGCTCACTACCGAGCAAGTGTCCGATATTATCAGAAAAAAGGTAGAATCGTCTATTCCTTCATTAACGGTAGATTTCGGACAAGTAATTGGCGATATGCTGGGCGATTTAATGAGCAGTGTGCAGCCAATTGAAATTAAAATATTTGGTACAAATCACGAAAAACTAAAAGAAATATCACGGCAAATTGCATCAAAAGTAGAACAGGTGCAGGGTACAGCTGATGTTTTTGATGGAATTGTGATTGCAGGTCCTATGTTTAGCATTCATCCAAAAGAATCCATTTTAAAACAATTTGGCTTGTCAGACAGTGATTTACAAAATCAAATACAAACCTATTTACAAGGGACTATTTCAGGTTCTATTCTTGAAAAAGAACAATTAACCGATATCAATGTGTTGTTTCCTGAAAATTACAATACACCGATTGAAAATATTAAAGATTTGAAAATATGCACTTCGTCGGGTGATTATTTTCCATTGAGCACTTTTGCAGATTTTACCATATTAAATGGAGTAGCCGAAATTGAAAGGGAAAACCTCCAAACAATGGGTGTTGTTACAGCCCGGCTCAACAACAGGGACTTAGGGAGCGTAATGAAAGACATTAAAAATGAATTGTCAAAAATAAACCTTCCACCATCTTATCAGATTGAATATGGTGGTTCGTTTGCTGAACAGCAAAAATCATTCAAT
>DSBF01000300.1 GCA_011049495.1 Ignavibacteria bacterium | reverse complement strand
TTTTTCTGCAATCAATAATGCTAAATTTAGAAAGCCAGTTGTACCGGGTGATCAGCTGCGAATTGAAGTCGATTTGGTAAATAGAAAGAAAAATTATTTTCAAATAAAAGGTACGGTCTTTGTCGAAAATAGCTTAGCCGCCGAAGCGGAAATGATGGCTGCCATTGTTGATAAAGAACCTCAAATGAACGAGGAATTATAACGGCAATTCTATGACTGAAATTCATAATACAGCCATTGTCAGTCCGAAAGCAAAGATTGGTAATGATATTAAAATTGCACCTTATGCAATAATCCATGATGATGTTGAAATTGGGGACAACTGCTTTATAGGACCGTATGCTGTTGTATATGACGGCGCCAGAATCGGTAACAATGTAATTATTCATCAATCTGCTTCTGTTTCTAATGTTCCCCAAGACTTAAAATTCTGTAATGAAAAAACATATTTCTATATCGGTGATAACACAACTATACGAGAATTTGTTACACTTCATAGGGGTACAGGTGAAGGTGGTTTCTCAAAGATCGGAGATAATTGTTTAATAATGGCATATGTTCATGTTCCGCATGATTGTGTAATCGGTAGCAATGTGATAATAGCAAATACCGTTCAGATTGCAGGTCATGTTGAGATTGATGATTGGGTAATCATTGGCGGAATAACTGCTATTCATCAATTCTGTAAAATAGGCAAACATTCGATGATAGGTGGCGGCTTTAAAGTTACCCAGGATGTTCCCCCGTTTATTATTGCAGGGCGTGAACCTCTTCGATATATGGGTTTGAATGTTGTCGGTCTAAGACGTCGTGGTTTTAGTAACGATGACATTTCAACATTGAAAAATGCCTATGACATGTTTTACAACTCAGGTGTTAATTTTTCGCAAGCAAAAGAAAAGATAAAAGAAACATACGGAGATGTTCCGGTTGTAAAAGAATTATTGGATTTCTTCGCACGCAGTAATAGAGGTATAATCCGAAAATGACCTTCCGTTTTATCGATCACGATGCTAATACCGGTAATTTTAATATGTCTTTTGATTTACAGCTTGCAAATAACTGTAAAGAAGATGAGATATATTTCCGTTTGTATCAATGGAAACCGTACGCTCTTTCACTTGGTGCAAATCAAAGTATTGATGAAGTCGATATCGAAAGAGCAAAAAACGATAATATTGATGTTGTTCATAGACCAACCGGAGGCAGAGCAATTCTTCATTCGGAAGAATTAACTTATTCAGTTGTATTTCCTTTATCATTTGGTTTATCTCCAAAAGAAATTTATCAATCCGTCTCAGAAGCTTTAATAAGCGGGTTACTTATTTACGACAGGCGTTTAAATCAAACAATGCTTGAATCTTTACAGCCGAACTTTCCGGAAATATTAAAAAGTAAATCGGGCAGTATCTGTTTTGCATCAACCGCAAAAAACGAAGTTAAATTTTCAGGTAAAAAATTAATCGGCAGTGCACAGAAGAAAATGAAAAATGTTGTGCTTCAACACGGATCAATTTTATGCGGAGTTAAACACAAAGATTTAATCAATTACCTTAAACTTTCCGAAGCAAGCAAATCCGAAATCATTCAAGAAATGAATCAAAAGACAACCGAAATCGAAACCATCCTTAATGAAAAAGTGGACTATAAAAGATTACGAAAATGTTTAACTTTAGGTATTGAAAAGCATTTTAATATTAAATTCGATAACGTTGCTGCTACAGAATTGCTTTAACATTTATTCACAACTTTTTTCGTATATGTATAAATTTATTTTCTTACTTATCGTGGTATTAACACTATCTTTATCAGCACAAGATGAATTTCGAAGATATCTTGATAATGTTGAAGTCCTTGATATTTCCGGGGACGGTAGTAATATATGGTTCGCAACCAATGGCAGCGGATTATACAAATACTCTATAATGCAGGACGAATGGGAAAACTTTAATTCCAACAACGGTTTGGAAAATGATTTTATTTATTGCGTTACTTCTAACCCAAGATATGTCTTTGCCGGTTCTATCGACGGACTTTTTGTTTTAGATCAAAGAACAAATCGATGGATAAAAAGAAAATTTAGCAAAGGCGGTCAATTGAGTAATTGGATTCGTTCCATTCAATACGATGCAGATCAAAACGTTGTATGGATTGGGAGGTTTCTTTATTTAACAAAGTTTGATATTAACTCGAGAAGATTTATCGATTATGATTTAACGATTAACAAGGATCAAAAAAGTAATACAATAAAATCTATTGCTCTTGATGGTGACAGCCTTGTTTGGTTTGGTACTGAAAGCGGTTTACATAAATACAACAAGTTTCTTGATATGGCAGAGCCAAATGCACTATCTTATTATGATAACAGATTAAATTATTTCCAGGGTGAAGGGGATAAAATTTCGGTTGCCGATATTCTTTTTGAACGAAATTATATATGGATTGGTCTCGATCAATTTATTACACCGGATAATCCGAATTATAATCTTGGCGGTTTATACAGGTATGACAGAAGAAACGAGTGGTTGAAATATGATATGTTCAGCGGTTTGGACGGAGACGGAATTTTTTCATTAGCAATAACCGGTAATTATATTTGGGCGGGCATTTATGAATTTTCTATATCAGCTAAAGAACCTTATGGAAGAGGCGTAGCTTTAATAAATCGAATTACCGGTGAAGTTTCGATGCTGAACGATGAAAGAATTCCCAACAAAGTTTTAGCTATGTACTTCGACGGAAAAAGTATGTGGCTCGGTTCTTCAGAAGGTGTTGTAAGAATTGATTTATTCAATCAACTTGCTCAATGGGGAGATATTAAATAAAGGATTTGTATAAAAAGCTGCTGAGTTATAGACATAGCCTTGTTATGTCTCTTTAAGGAGATTTCAAATAATGAATATTTCTAAAACCCGCTTCAAACAACTGCTCAAAAATTTTGAGGGTAAAAAGATTGCCGTAATTGGCGATATGATGCTCGACTGCTATTTTTGGGGAGATGTCAAAAGAATTTCTCCCGAAGCACCTGTGCCGGTTGTCGAAATTGATGATGAATTCTTTCGATTCGGTGGAGCAGCTAATGTTGCACTAAATATTCATTCACTCGGCGGGGTCCCCTTCCCTCTTGGAATTATTGGCAATGATAATGACGGCAGAGTTTTTTCCGAATTAATTAATCAAAATGGAATCGATTTTACCGGGTTAATCGTAGACGAATCAAGACCTACAACAACTAAATCAAGAGTTATTGCCGGCAACCAGCATATTGTTAGAATT
>DSBF01000174.1 GCA_011049495.1 Ignavibacteria bacterium | reverse complement strand
GTAATGAGTTAATGGATTATGCAGTTGTAAATTTCGATCCGGCTGAAACTGTATCCCAATATTTAAATAAAGATGATATTGAAAAATATTTTGCTGAAATTATTTCGAGCGATAAATATACTTTTATTGATCCAAATAATAATTATAAAGAATCAATCAAGCAGGCTCGCTTCGGCACAGAGCTATGGAAGTATTTTCTAATTGCAGCTCTGTTTATTGCATTGCTGGAAATGTATGTTTCAAAAAATTCTAAGAAAGATTTTACGGAGATTAAAAGTAAAGTATGATTGAAATTCCGAAAGTAGAAAGAGAAAATGCAATACTTATTGGACTTGCGACAAGAGAAGTAAGTAAAGATAAAGTTCAAGAACATCTCGATGAACTTGAGATGCTTGCTGATACTGCCGGGGCAAATACTGTTTTTAAAATTATGCAGGATAAAAGCAAACCGGATTCCGCATTTTATATCGGTAAAGGTAAAGCAGAAGAAGTTGCCGAACTTGCAGAGTTAAACAATATTAATCTCATCATTTTTGATGACGATCTTAACCCGACACAAATCAGAAATCTTGAAAAACTTTTTAATAAAAAGATAATTGATAGAAGCGGGTTGATACTCGATATTTTTGCATCACACGCAAGAACAAGAGAAGCAAAAGTACAAGTTGAACTTGCGCAGCTTCAATATACATTGCCTCGATTAACACGTGCTTGGACACACCTTTCAAAACAATACGGCGGTATCGGAACAAAAGGTCCCGGTGAAACTCAGATTGAAACCGATAGAAGAATTATCCGTGATAGAATTGCAAAGTTAAAAGACAAACTCGAAAAAATTGAACAACAGCAGAAAACAAAAAGCAGCGGTCGTAAAGATTTTTTAAAAGCTTCTATGGTTGGATATACAAATGCAGGTAAGTCAACTCTTATAAATTTTCTAACCGGTGCCGGGGTACTCGCCGAAAACAAACTCTTTGCTACGCTTGATTCAACAACACGCTCTTTTGAAATTGAACAAGATAAAAAAATATTAATCAGCGATACGGTTGGATTTATTCGAAAACTCCCGCATCATCTTGTTGCTTCTTTTAAGTCGACTTTAAATGTTGTACGCGATGCGGATTTAATCTTACATGTTATTGATGTTGCACATCCTTCATTTGAAGATCATATCGAAGTTGTCGACGCAACTTTGAAAGAGCTAAGTGTTGATAAAAAAAAACAGATAAAAATATTCAACAAAGTAGATCTTATAACCGATAAAAGTAAATTCGATTACGTACTTAACAATTATGAAAATGCAATTTTAATTTCTGCCGAGAAGGGAATTAATATCGGTAAACTCAAAGAAATGCTGTTGAATGTTTATGAGAAAAATTTTGTTGTACATAATGTGGAAGTAAAGAATTATGATTCAAAAATTATCTCGCAAATTCATTCGATGGCTGATGTAATTGACGTGAAATATAACGATGATTTGGTTTATTTAACTTTCCGTGCGGACAAGCAGACTGTTAATAAAATTAATAATCTTATCAAAGAAGTGAAAAATTGAATATCTATAAACTAAGTGAAATTTATATCTATCCAATAAAATCACTTGGCGGAATTCCCGTAAATTCTGCGGAAGTAACCGACCGCGGATTGAAACTTGATCGTCGTTGGATGCTCGTTGATGAAGATAACTGGAAACAATTTAAGATAAATGAAATAGTTTTCAAGCCTGTTAAACCCTGTGCTCGTTGTGTTATAACAACAGTTAATCAAGAAACTGCTGAACGAGGTGCCGAACCGCTCAAAACACTTTCCACTTACCGCCGTATAGACAACAACAAAGTAATTTTTGGAATGAATTTACTGCATGAAGGAAAAGGTACTATTAGCATTGGTGATATGCTGGAAATCTTAGAGTAATCAGAAGCCCAACTTTTTCAATAAGTTGGGCTTCTTGCCGAACGAGATGTTCATCTCAATTATCATTAAATTACATCCCTTAAATAAACTCATTGTTTTAAAAGGATTCATCTATGAAACTCAAAATCGACGGCAAATCACTCACACAAAGATATGTGATGAATATATTTTTTTGATGAATAGGAAGAATCTTTAATGTCTCTGCCTATAAATATCGATGAATTATTAAATGGAAGAACTGTAGAGTGGGAAAGAATTGAATTCCGCAAAGGATGGAATCCAGAGCGCTCAATCAAAACAATTTGTGCTTTTGCTAATGATTTTAATAACTGGGGCGGGGGTTATCTTATTTTGGGAGTTTCTGAAGATAATGGTAAACCGGACCTGCCTCCGAGCGGGTTGCAGCTTCGTCAAATTGATAGAATTCAACAGGAACTAAATAATCTTTGCAGAAAAATTATTCCTAATTATTTTCCTATTGTTGAGCCGGTTGATTATCAGAATAGAAAGATACTTGTTATTTGGTGCCCCGGGGGAAGTAATCGACCCTACAAGGCACCTGAAACTTTGGGAAATAATGCACGTTTCTTCTACTTCATCAGACGTTTTTCGTCAACCGTTAGACCAAATAATGATGAGGAACACGAACTCCTTTCTATGGCTAATCAAGTTCCCTTTGATGACCAATTAAATCATAACGCCGGGTTGTCCGATTTCGATCTCTCTTCAATTAAAGTTTTCTTAAATGAAATTGGGAGTGGTCTTGAAAAGGAAATTTCCAATCTCCCTGTTGATGAAGTTGCGAGAAGAATGAATATTGCCGAAGGTGCGAACGAAAACCTACTTCCGAAAAATGTAGGGCTTCTATTCTTTGCTAAAAATCCGCAAAAGCATTTCCCATCAGCAAAAATTGAGGTTGTTGTATTTAAAGATGAAACCGGAACGGAGTATTCAGAAAAAATTTTTTCGGGAGGACTTCACCAGCAACTCAGAAATGCTCTCGATCATCTTCAAAACAAGTTTAGCGAGCAAATAATTAGAAAAAGTGCCAGTATCCCGGAATCCGAAAGAATAGTTAAATATCCTTATGCTGCCTTAGAAGAAGCGCTGTGTAATGCAGTTTATCACCGCGGGTATAACAATGATTCTACTATTGAAGTTCGTATTTACCCAAACCGGATTGATATTATTAGTTTCCCGGGACCGTTACCACCACTTGATAAAGAAAAGCTTAGGAATAATCAATTTGATATACGCAAGTACAGGAACAGGAGAATCGGTGAATTTTTAAAAGATCTTCATCTTACCGAAGGAAGAGCTACCGGCATCCCGACAATAATTGACGCGATGAAGAAAAATGGC
>DSBF01000386.1 GCA_011049495.1 Ignavibacteria bacterium | reverse complement strand
TCATCAGCATATATAAAATTTTGACCGGGAACAGTAAACTCTTTAACTCCATCTAAAAATTCGTTCCAGTTTTTCGCTTTGTTAATTTTTAAAATTCCTTTTACTTCATCGCTGAATTCATGGGCAGTCCAACGCATACTTATATTTGCTTTATTCTGTAATTCATTCGGGAATAACTCGTTGAATGCATGAGCTTCAGATACAACCGGTCCGCGATGTGTTAACTTAATTTCAATTTCGACATTGAGTGAATCTTTAACAAATATTGTATCTATTTCAATTTGTAAGTCTCTCCAATTCCCGTCCAATAAATATTTTGTATTAGATGAATCAAATTTTTCGATATAGTAATCCGAATCATCTGCCATAACGTTTGTAAGTGCCCAGGATATATTTTTGTTTTTTCCAATTACAATTGCTGGCAAGCCGGGTATTGTAAATCCCTCAACATTCAAATTATCACTTCTGATTACAACAATATACCATTTGCCGGGAACTTGAAATGCTAAGTGCGGATCATTAGCAATAATCGGTTTACCCGAAGAAGATTTATTACTATTAACAACCCAACTATTTGAGCCGATATGTGTTCCGGTTAAGCCCATAAAATTTCTAAAATCACGATCGGTTCTTATCAAATCTAATGTTATACTCGGAGCCGTGCTTAAATTCGAAGGAATTATTGTCGGTGCATTTTCGGGATAATCCGGAATTATTTCTTTTACTTTTTCTTCATCAAAAATCTGCAGCAAATGTGAAATTGCAATATCGCTCCACCAACTCAGGTTAAGTTCAAAAGCCATCAACTTTGCAATCATTAATGAATGTTCAGGTTGCCATTTTTCGGGGCGATAGCCAAGCAAATCAAATTCAACAGAATATTTTCCTTCATACTCGTCTAAATAAAAATTAACTCCGTCGGCATATGCATTAAGAATATTTTTACCGTGCGCATCAATTAATGGGAAAAATTCATCAACAACTTTTTTTATTCGGAGAATTCTAAACATTTTATCGAACGGAACTGTTTTACTGCCGAAGACTTCACTTAGTCTTCCCTCCCCTGCTCTGCGAGCAACATCCATTTGAAACAAACGTTCTTGTGCATGAAGAAAACCAAGAGCAAATACCGCGTCAAATTCATTTTGAGAAATAACAAACGGAACTCCCAATGAATCACGGTAAATAACAACTGCATCATCAATTAATTCCGTTTCGGTTTTACCATTATAGTTGGGAACGTAGCTTTTTAATAAATAATATGAGGAAATATAAAAAGCAGTAATTAGCACAACTATTGTGGATATAATTCCAATAATAATTTTTGTGGATTTTTTCATTTGTCACCTACAATTTATTCATCGGCACTTTCTAATAAATTATTATCAAGTGATTTTGACGCTTTCGCGCCAAGTTCTTTAATTGATTGAATACTTCTTAAAATATTTCCTCTTCCATCGGATAATTTATTCTTCGCATCACGGTATGCACTGTCTGCCTGACTAATTCTTTCACCAACTTTGTCTAAGTCTTCAATAAAGCCAACAAACTTATCATATAATGCACCGCTTCTTCGGGCAATTTCAAGTGCGTTTTTATTTTGACTTTCTCTTCTCCAAATATTTTCAATTGTTCGTAATGTTGCAAGCAAAGTAGACGGACTTACAATTACAATATTATTTTCAAATGCATCATTAAAAATTGTGGGATCTTTTTGAACGGCTAAACTGAATGCAGGTTCTATCGGGACAAACATTAAAACAAAATCCGGTGGATTTAACCCGGCAATATTTTGATACTCTTTAGCACTCAATCCTTTTATATGATTTCGTAATGAAATTATATGTTCTTTAACCGCCCTTTCTTTGGTAATTTCATCTTCAGCCGAAGAATATTTTTCATAAGCAACAAGTGAAACTTTTGAATCTATTATAATACTTTTTTGATCCGGAAGTTTAATAACAATATCAGGTCGTAATCTTTTTCCATTTTTATCGGTAAAACTCTCCTGAATAGAGTAATGATCATCTTTAACTAAACCGGATTTTTCTAAAATTGATTCAAGCACATACTCACCCCAAGAACCCATTACTTTTGTATCGCCTTTTAGTGCTTTAGTAAGATTCTCGGCTTCATCCGACATTCGTAGATTTAACTCTTGCAGATTTTTTAAGTGTGTTGTTAATTCAGTATAACTTTTTGTATCGGAAGCGTGGATTTCATCAACTCGTTTTCTGAACTCGGAAATGTTTTCACGTAATGGGTCTAAAATATTTTTTAGATTCTGCTGGTTTTGTTCGGTAAAACGTCTGCTCTTATCTTCTAAAATTTCATTTGCAATATTTTTGAATTCTGTACTGAATTTTTCCTGCATCCGTTCAATTTCTTTTTTCTGATTTTCGAGTTTCTCTTCAAGATTTATGTTTTGTGTTGTAATCTTATGATAATCCGAATTCAACTCAAGATATTTACTGCGCTGAGCTTCCAAAGAAGTTTTCAATTCATCAACTTCACTTTGAAACAGATTTACTTTTTCTTCAGCTCTCGTCTTTTGTGATTTCAAATCATCAAGCTCGACAGGTGTAATTGCAACACCGGAAGAATATTTATACTTAGCAATTATATATGCTGCAACCGCACCAATGATTAACCCAATAACTAAATAAATAATTTCCATAAAACACCCGTCTTTTTTACAAATTCTAATTTTTTTGATATACAAGAAGATTAACTTAAAGCAAAGTTAATCATATTCTTACTTTCATTCACCGATTTTTATCGGCAGTTTACCGATATGAACTTTTTATAGCAAATCTTAACAAATATATTTCGCTCGAAATTAATTCAAAAGGAGTATTAAATGGGACAGAAAGTAAACTTTAATTTGATAATCGGACTTGCGCTGGTTGTTATCGGTATACTTTTCTTATTAGATAACTTCGATGTTATCTATTTTGATTTACCTTACTGGATGTTCAAATGGCAAAGTATATTGATAATTATCGGTTTAATTCTACTTGCAAATTCCAAGAACAACACCGCTTACAAAAACCGGATTTGATTTTTCTCGATATTCAGATACCGAAATTAAACGGATTTGAAATGCTGGAACTACTCGAAGAAAAACCGAAAATTATTTTTACAACTGCATTTGATCAATTTGCACTAAAAGCTTTTGATGTGAATGCAATTGATTACTTACTTAAACCCTTCTCTCAAGAAAGATTTGAAGAAGCCGTTAACAAAGTAATTAAAGAAAAAACTACTGTTGTTGATAAGAAAAT
>DSBF01000389.1 GCA_011049495.1 Ignavibacteria bacterium | reverse complement strand
TAGCTGAAGAATATAAAGATGAAGTAAAAGAAGCATTCCGTATTAACCCAATGATAAACAGTATCTCGGTTTATGATGAAACAGTACAAAAAGTTTATAGACTTCAGAAATCTTTTGGCTGGACAAAAATTGATACCAGGATTGCTGAAAACGGCAGTATAATTGAAAACAATTGCAAAAGCAGTTGGAAGAGATATGAATAGATAAATAAAATATTTTTAAAAAGAAAAGGGAGAAGTTGATGGAAAAATATCTATATCTGTCGTTAACACCCGAAGCTTTGATTGCTTCAATGCTTCCCCCGGAAGAATTTGGAACTTACTTTGCAGTCGGTACCAAAAAAAGAACTCGGGGTCAAGCAATCTTTTTCGAAGTTGATCGAGAAAAAGTAAATTCATATTTCCCTTTGGACTTAATCGATAAGAGATGTGTGCCTAATGAAAACGGTAAACCAAAGAGATCAGTTTATCTTTCTATTTATAGGGTTCTTGAACACATACCTTTAGATGCATTCAAGAGTTTATACTTAGCAACTGATGACGGACGCGTGCTTGAATTATCAAAAGGAGAATATGAAAAAAAATCGAATGACAAACTTCATCTTTACCAGCAATTATGTCCGGTTACTCCGTTAATTGCAAGTATCGCTAGTCCAAGAGAATTTATCGAAATACTAACAGATAAGGAACGCCCTGTATGGGTTCCTAAAATTGTATTTGTTGAACTTGAGCTTGGCGAATTAGCTAATAATCCTGAAACAGGTTCATTAAAGAATCTGCCTTACCCCAACATTCATCACTTAAGAGATTGTTTGATTGGGTTGAGCAATAAACCCGATAAACCATCAAAGACTGTTATTAGAACTTTTAGGGGTGAACTGTTTTACAGAATGTGTAAAAACGGATTTTTTGTTGGTGATGCAGAGAAGTTTTTGTTTTACCCGTTTCCATCTTTGGAAGAATTAAACGAAAAACACCATGTCTGGTGGAGATCGGCATTAAATATTGGTTTTAGTTGATATAATCCTGTGAGGTAAAAAATGATGAGTAATAATTTATTCTGGCTGGTGCCTTTAGGTTCAATTACGGCATTAGCTTTTGCGTATTATTTCTTTAAGCAAATGATGAAAAGAAGTGAAGGTACCGATTTGATGAAGAAGATTGCTGCTTATGTTAGAGAAGGTGCGATGGCGTACTTAAAACAACAGTATAAAGTAGTAATAATATTTTTTATAATAATGACAATTTTGTTTTCAATACTTGCTTACGGATTCAATTTTCAAAATCCTTGGGTACCTTTTGCATTTATAACCGGGGGATTCTTTTCGGCTTTAGCAGGTTTTTTCGGAATGAAGACCGCTACTTATGCTTCGGCACGAACAGCAAATGCTGCAAGAAATTCTTTGAATGACGGACTTCAAGTTGCTTTCAGAAGCGGTGCTGTAATGGGATTGGTTGTCGTTGGACTCGGATTGCTTGACATTTCTATTTGGTTCTATGTTTTGAATTGGGTTTATCCTTCGACAGTAACCGATGGTCATAACTTGATAGTCGTTACTACAACAATGTTGACATTCGGAATGGGTGCCTCTGCGCAAGCACTTTTTGCAAGAGTCGGCGGAGGTATTTTTACTAAAGCTGCAGATGTTGGCGGCGATTTAGTTGGAAAAGTTGAAGCCGGTATTCCGGAAGATGATCCGCGTAACCCGGCAACAATTGCTGATAATGTCGGGGATAACGTCGGTGATGTTGCCGGTATGGGAGCAGATTTATATGAGTCATATTGTGGTTCGATTTTAGCTACAGCCGCTCTTGGTGCAGCAGCATTTTTGAATGATTCGGAAACTCAATTTAATGCGGTAATTGCTCCAATGCTTGTTGCAGTTGTTGGTATTATTCTTTCTATTATCGGAATATTTATGGTTCGTGCTAAAGAAGATGCAAATCAGAAACAATTGCTCGCAGCTCTTTCCCGATCTATAAATTTCAGTTCGGTTCTTATAATAATTTTTTCGCTTGGAATAATTCATCTTTTAGGCTTAAGAAATCCTTGGGGTATTTGGGGTGCTGTTGTTACAGGATTAATTACAGGAATTGTTATTGGGAAGGGAACTGAATACTATACTTCTGCATCCTTCAAACCGACAAGGGCAATTGCCGATAGTTCTGCTACCGGTCCCGCTACGGTAATTATTTCAGGTCTTGGAATGGGAATGATATCAACAACTATTCCTGTTTTAGCTGTTGTTGTTGGAATTGTTTTATCATACTTGTTTGCTTCCGGGTTTGTTTTTGCCAATGCAGGTATGGGCTTATACGGAATTGGCATTGCGGCAGTCGGAATGCTTTCCACACTTGGTCTAACATTAGCAACCGATGCTTATGGTCCTATAGCAGATAATGCAGGTGGTAATGCAGAGATGAGTAATCTTGGTCCGGAGGTAAGATCAAGAACTGATGCACTTGATTCTTTAGGAAATACTACTGCGGCAACCGGTAAAGGATTTGCAATTGGTTCTGCAGCTTTAACCGCTTTGGCTTTACTTGCTTCGTATGTTGAAGAATTAAAAATCGGATTGCTAAGAATAGGTCAGAATGTACTTGAACTTGGTAACGGTGTTTTTATAAATGTTAAGGAAGCACAGATAGCTGACTTTATGAAATATTATGAAGTAACACTCATGAATCCGAAGGTATTGGTCGGGGTTTTTATTGGTTCAATGATGGCATTTGTCTTTTGCGGGTTGACGATGAATGCAGTAGGAAGAGCAGCACAAAAAATGGTCGATGAAGTAAGAAGACAATTTGCAGAAATCCCCGGAATACTTGATGGAAAAGCAACACCTGATTATGCGAGATGTGTTGAAATTTCTACTAAAGGTGCTCAACTTGAAATGATTTTCCCTTCTGCTTTAGCGGTACTTGTTCCAATAGTTGTCGGAGTAATTTTGGGTGTATCGGGTGTTATGGGTTTACTCGTAGGGGGCTTAGGTGCCGGTTTTGTTTTGGCGGTATTCATGGCTAATTCCGGCGGTGCTTGGGATAATGCAAAAAAATATGTTGAAGAAGGGAACCTTGGCGGTAAAGGTTCGGCAAGTCATAAAGCAACAATTATTGGCGATACAGTTGGTGATCCTTTTAAAGATACATCGGGACCAAGTTTAAATATTCTTATTAAACTTATGAGCATGGTTGCAATCGTTATGTCGGGATTTACCGTAGCTTTTTCGGTTTTATAAAATGTAGTTGACATAATTCTTAATTTATTAGGAACCTTGATGTTATCG
>DSBF01000380.1 GCA_011049495.1 Ignavibacteria bacterium | reverse complement strand
TCCACCGGCATTCAAATAACTTTTCATTAAATCTTTATTAAAATTGTTGGCATCATTTCCACCGGAGACCCATAAGATAGTTGAATATCTGCGTAATGCTGCTAACTCCAATGATCCATTACCTAAAGCATCCGGTAAAACTTCCGGGTATCCTGAACCGGGTTGATCAAATAAATCCCAGAAATCAATCGGCATATTTCCCCAATAAGCTTCCTGGGAATATGAATTAATTGCATCATCATTCCACGTTAGACCATTAACTAAAAGTATTCCTTCGTTTAATGGCGGATCGACTAGTAGGTAATTAACATCTTTGAGTATCCAATTGTTCGGATCAAACAGAACGTCAAATGGTTCCTTCGAAACGGGTAATTCAAAAGTTTGTGATGCCTCTGTGTTCCAGACAATAAATGATTCGGTTGTTCTATCTGTATATTCGACAACTATTTCAATAGGCATCGTAAATACTGGTCCGACAGTCTGTTTTTGTTCAATGATACCATTTACAATATAATTATCATTAGAAACCGAACTTGACCAGCCGAAATTATATTTTGGGTAACCTTCATCGAAAATCCATTGTTGAAAAAACCAATCTAATTCCATACCGGATGTTGACTCAGCAACGCGTTGGAAATCTTCTGTAACAGCTGCTTTCCATCTTACTTGTTCATCATGAGCATAATCATATAATATTTGGAAAAAGGTTTCATCTCCAACAACACCACGAAGCATGTGAAGCACAATGGAAGCCTTTCCGTACGTTCTGTTTGAATTAAAAATGTTATTTACATCGCTGATGTCGTTAACGTATATTGATCCATTAGCATTTTTTGCCCTCTGCATATTTCTTAAAACATCATCCATAAAAGAATTGTAACCATATGCATTCTCCCAGTAAATTGATTCACTGTAAGTTGCAAAACCTTCGTTAAGCCAAATGCTGTTCCAATCAGCACAAGTAATCATATTGCCAAACCATTGATGTGCAAGTTCATGGGCAATAACTGAAGTCCTATAAGTTTCTGAATCCATTGAAGAAAGAGTTTGGTGTTCCATTGCTGTATATCTTACACCAAATTCAGCGTGTCCGTACTTTTCATTTATGAATGGATATAAACCGTATAAATCGGAAAAAACATCCAGCATATTTATGGTTTCATCCAAAATATTTAATCTGTTTTGGTCATGTCTGTGTGCATAATTATAGTGAATTACAAGCATTGAGTCGGTTGGAGTATAATGAAAGTATTGTTCATAAATTTGATACGGTGCAATTGCAAGTGAAATTAAATAATGCGCAATCGAGTAAGACGAATGCCATTTATAAGTATGTGTTCCATCACCGTTATCAACAATTTCTTCAAGAGAACCGTTGGAAGCAGGAATTAAATTCTTATCAATAGTAATCCAAATATCAGCGGAATCAGCTTTGTCGGAAGGATCATCTTTACAAACCCACCAATCCGGAGCTCCGTAAGGTTCGCTTAAGGTCCAAATTGCATCTACGGTTGTACTGTAACCAAAACTGCCCAATCCTGATGAACCTGGTACACCTTCGTAGGTAATTTCAGTTGAAAACTCATCACCGTCACTTACTGAAGAATTGAGAGTTATTTGTACTTTGTGATTTGCATGATTAAATGCAGCACCAGCACCATTTACTTTAACTTCTGTTACTGTGAGTTGATTACGTAAATCGAAAAAAACAGTATTAATATTACCAACTGCTTTTGAATTAATTGTGACAACACTGTTAAAATAAACAGGATTTTGTGCCGACTTATTATAGGTAATATTCAAATCCAATTTGTAATAAGTAACATCAATATTTTGATCACCTGGGTATTGAACCGTATTATTCATTTTTGATAATAATGAATAAGTAGATTTACCGTAAGAACAAAGATGGTCTTCATTTGTTTGTGAATGTGTAACTAGTAATAAAGAGAAAACAATAAAAAGAATAAAAAGCTTTTTCATTAAGCACCTCGGAATAAATTTGAAGTGCAAAGATAAGATTCTTCTGGACAAAAATTAATGTAATTTTCTTTGTATTATAAAATATGAGTTAAGAAACTTAACAAGATACCTGCGGCGACCGCTGATCCAATTACACCGGATACGTTTGGAGCCATAGCATGCATAAGTAAGTAGTTTGATTTATCTTCGGTTAAACCCAAATGTTGAACAACACGCGCACTATCAGGTACCGCAGAAACTCCCGCAGCTCCAATCATGGGGTTAAGTTTATTATCACCTTTTAAGAAGAGGTTCATTACCTTGGCAAAAATTACTCCGCCTGCGGTTGCAATCATAAACGAAATGGCACCAAGAATAAAAATTAAAATTGATTGAGGAGTTAAAAATGTAGTTGCTTGAGTTGATGCACCTACAGTTAAACCGAGAAGAATTGTTACGATATCAATAAGAGGTTTTGAAGCTGTATCTGCTAATCGTCTTGTAACACCTGATTCTTTAAGCAAATTTCCGAAGAAAAGCATACCCAGTAATGGTAATCCACCGGGAGAAATGAAAGTTGTTAAAAGTAGTCCGACAATGGGGAATAAAATCTTTTCGGTTTTCCCAACTGCGCGGGGAGGTTTCATTTTAATTCTTCTTTCTTCCTTGTTTGTTAGCAATTTAATAATAGGAGGCTGAAGAACAGGAACTAATGCCATATAAGAATATGCTGCAATTGCAATTGCTCCGATTAATTCGGGCGCTAATTTGGAAGATAAGAAAATTGCAGTAGGTCCATCTGCACCACCAATAATACCAATTGCCGCAGCTTGTTTTGTGCTGAATCCTAATGCTAAAGCAGCTAAGAATGTTAAAAATATACCTATCTGCGCAGCTGCTCCTAAGAGCATTAGCTTAGGATTTGAAAGCAATGTTGAGAAATCGGTCATGGCACCAATTCCTAGAAATATTAGAGGCGGGTATATTCCTTTTAACACCCCGAAGTAAAGATAGTTTAAAACGCTTCCTTCTTCATAAATACCAATTTGCATTCCGGCAGTTTCTAAAAATGGGATGTTGCCAAGAAGAATTCCGAAACCTATCGGTACCAAAAGAAGGGGTTCATATTCTTTTAAGATGGCAAGCGAGATAAATATACATCCAACAATCAGCATCAAAAAATGCCCGATTGTTAAATTCGCAAATCCGGTATACTGAATAAAAATATTAAAACCATCAATAAGCTCACGAAAAACAGCATCCATTCTTAGCCCCCAATCTCAACTAATGTATCACCTTCAAGCACGGAATCACCGGGTTTAACCTTAATTG
>DSBF01000313.1 GCA_011049495.1 Ignavibacteria bacterium | reverse complement strand
GTTAGAACCGGAAAATTTAGAGCAGAAGAAGGCGCAAAGATAAGCAGAACAGTTCATAAGTTAAGTAAAGCTCCGATTTACATCGATGATACACCTGCACTAAATATTCTTGAACTTCGTGCAAAAGCTCGAAGATTAAAGACAGAGAAAAAAATCGGGTTAGTAATTGTAGATTACTTGCAGTTAATGAGTTCAAGTTTTAGAGCCGAAAGTCGAGAAAGAGAAATCTCAATTATTTCGCGTTCATTAAAAGCGCTGGCAAAAGAATTAGAAATTCCTGTTATTGCTTTATCACAATTAAATCGTGCTGTTGAGCAGTCATCCGATAAAAAACCAATGCTTTCGCATCTAAGAGAATCCGGTTCAATAGAGCAGGATGCGGACGTTGTGCTTTTTCTATACAGACCTGAAGTTTATTTCGATTCAGTTCAAGGCGAAGAAGATATTAAAGGACTTGCAGAAGTTATAATCGGTAAACAGCGTAACGGTCCCATCGGTGAAGTTAAATTACAATTTATTCAAGATTATGCACGGTTTGAGAATCGAGAAGTATTCCGGGCAGAAATTCCGGAAATTGCCTCATCTTCCGGTACTCCCGATGAGGATTTTCCGATATGATCCGGTGGATTATATTTTTATTGGTATGTGCTTCAATTACAATCGCTCAACCCATCTTTACAAATGATGATGTAGAAATCTGTAATTCCAAATTTCAATTAGCAGTTGAAAAAGAATTACACAACAAACCCATCAATGAAATCATCATCGAATTAGGCAAAAGCTTTATCGGACTTGACTACGAAGCTAATACTCTTGAAAAAGGTGATAAAGAAGAATTAGTTATTCATCTTACCGGACATGATTGCTACACATTTTTAGAAAGCTGTATTGTTTTTGCAAGATGTATTCAAAAAGAAGATACTTCCTTTAGATGTTATCAAAAAGAATTAGAAAATATTCGTTACAGAAATGGCAAACTAGATGAATATCCTTCCCGTCTTCATTATTTCTCCGATTGGATATATGATATGAATAGAAGAGGAATTGCTGAAAATATCACTAAAAAAATCGGCGGTGAACCTTATGATAATTTTGTTAACTTCATGAGTACTCATCCTAATTCTTACAAACGATTAGAACAAAATCCGGATTTTGTTAAAGAGATAGAAAAGATTGAAAAAGAAATAAGTTCAAGAAAACATTTTTACATCCCCCAAACAAAAATCAAATCTGTTGAAGATAAAATTCAATCGGGAGATATTTTGGGAATTACTACGAACATAGAGGGTTTAGATATTTCTCACACCGGGATTGCAATAAGGTTGGATAACGGAAGGATTCATTTACTCCACGCACCGAATGTCGGCAAGAAAATTGAAATTTCGGAAAAGCCTTTGGCTGAATATATACAATCAAAAAAAAATCAAACCGGAATAATGGTAACTAGGGTTTTACCTTCTTTATAATTATTTCTCGCTTGATGTCGTTTAATTTTATCATTATTATTAATTAAAAGTAATTGGGGTAATTTATGAAGGAAATAAATTATGTAATATGGCAGGAAGATAAATATTTTGTTGCTCGTTGTCTAAATGTGGAGGTTTCAAGTTTTGGTGAAACAATTGAAGAAGCGATCAATAATTTAAAAGAGGCGGTCGAATTATATTTCAGTAATTGAAGTATGTGCACCAAGCAGATGCTGCAATATTATCCTTCCAATTTTTTAGTTAGTATTTCATTTACAAGCTGTGGATTAGCTTTGCCTTTTGTTTCTCTCATTACCTGCCCGACAAAAAACCCGAATACTTTTTCTTTGCCGTTCCTGTACTCCTCAACTTGCTTTGAGTTAGATGATAAAATTCTGTCAATAACATTCTCTAGTTCAGAAGAATCTGTTATTTGAACAAGATTTTTTTCCTTAATAATTATCTCGGGATCGACATTCGATTTCAGTAATTCTTCAAAAACTACTTTACCAATTTTCCCGGAGATAGTATCGTTGTTTATTAATTCAATTAACTTACCGATGTTATTTGGTGAAACAGAAAAATCTTTTATCGAAATTTTGTTTTCGTTAATTACTTTTAATATATCTCCCATTACCCAATTACTTGCAGATTTATAGTCATCAGTAAACTTCAGAACAGTTTCATAATAGTCAGCCATATCTTTTGTGCTTGTCAAAATTTCAGCATCATATTCCGGCAGATTAAATTGTTTTATAAATCTTTCTCTTCGAACTTTGGGTAACTCGGGCATACCGGATGCAATTTTTGATTTCCATTTTTCATCGACAACAATGGGCATTAAATCTGGATCGGGAAAGTATCGGTAGTCATGCGATTCTTCTTTGCTTCGCATCGGAAAAGCTTCGTTTAAGTCAGCATTCCACAGCAACGTTTCTTGAGTAATAGTTCCGCCTTCTTCTAAGATTTCTATTTGTCTTTTGATTTCAAAATCAATCGCTCGTTCAACATTTCGGAAAGAGTTCATATTTTTAACTTCGGTTTTAGTACCTAATTTTTCGCCATATTTTCTAACAGAGACATTTGCATCACAACGAAGTGAGCCCTCTTCCATATTCCCGTCACAGATTCCAAGATATGTAACAATTTGCTTCAAGTTAATTAGATATTCATAAGCCTCTTTTGCAGAAGAAATATCCGGCTCAGTTACAATTTCAATCAATGGAGTACCACAACGGTTAAGATCAACCAATGTATCTGAACCTTGATCGTGGATTGATTTACCGGCGTCCTCTTCAAGATGAATTCTTTTTATCCGAATTTTTTTATCAACTCCTTCTGCTGTTTTAACCTCAATGTAACCGTTCTCACAAATCGGTTTCTCGAATTGAGATATTTGATAGCCTTTGGGAAGATCCGGATAGAAATAATTTTTCCGTGCAAAAATTGATTGTTCGTTTATTTTGCAATTAACAGCTAATCCCATCAATACAGCATATTCAATTGCTTGCTTGTTTGTTACCGGTAAAGCACCGGGATGACCAAGACAGACGGGACAAACATTAGAATTCGGCGGTGAACCAAACTTAATAGAACAACCGCAAAATAATTTTGTGTTTGTCAACAATTGAGCGTGTACTTCTAATCCGATTACAGATTCGTATTTTTGTTTCATATTTATAGAAAATTGTAAAGAGTAAATATAAAGAAAGGATTAGACAATCGTGAAGAAGGCAGGAGTTACCCCGAAAATTAAATGAGTATTCATCTAAGTTGTTTAGTTTATTACACATTTAGCAGTTAGCAAATGGAAAAATTAATTATATGTAGT
>DSBF01000210.1 GCA_011049495.1 Ignavibacteria bacterium | reverse complement strand
ACAGAAGGAGAGGTAAAAAATGAAACTGAATCAGTTGAGAATGAGGGCGAATGAAAAAGGCTTCACCCTTATCGAGTTGATGATCGTCGTGGCCATCATCGGCATCCTTGCCGCCATCGCCATTCCGAACTTCCTCGGTATGCAGGAAAAGGCGAAGAGGCGGTCGATTGAGGAAGCAGCCACCTCGGCAAAAGCAGAGTTGCATAGTTGGCTCGATGCACGTATTCGCGGAGAGGAAGGAGTTGTCGATGCGAATGGAGATGGTATTGTCGATGCCACCGATGATACCGCCCTTTCAGGCTGGGATATAGACGAAATTCCAGCTCAATGGATTATTGCTTTTAATGCAAAAAGGGGGGGAACCGTCTGGTCACCTTGGTTTAATGATGTTAACTTGTTCAATGTAGGTGATCTTGGTGATATTGATGGTGCAATTACTTTCAGTAGGGTTAATGGTGGCCGTGGTATTCTTATCGAAGCATTAGACAAAGGAGGCAATGTTGTGTACAAGGATTCCGTCTCAGTCGACTAAATATCTATAAGGAATAAGCAGAGTTATTTTTGCTCATCAAAGCGCCACTGGTACTGATGTAGTACTGGTGGCGCTTTAACATGTTAAGGTTGCTTAATTATGAAATTATTGCATAAGCAAGATGCTTTTTCTTTAGTAGAATTGATGATTGTTGTTGCAGTCCTTGCCATTTTGGCCGCCATCGCCATCCCAAGTTATCTGGGCATTCAGAAACGAGCTGCACGGTCAGAAGCAAAAAGCAACCTGCAGGCGTTGAGTTTGGCCTTGGAATCATATATGGCCGAAAACAATGATTACGGTGCAGTAAGCACCTATACATATTTTGGGGGATCGTTCGGTGGGGACTTGAGCGAACTCTCGAACATTACCCAATTAGGCAATAATATCCTGTACGAATATCAAATTAAAACTTTTGCTTCCCCTTCACCTTCATATACAATACTCGCTGTTCCTCAACGAGGCGTTGTCGAAGATGACATAACTATCTGGCTTGATTCAAACGGAGATAAAGGCCCGCCTGGCGCTGGATGGTAATAACAATTTTTCTGTTGTCTTTCCTTCTTTTCCATTCTACATTTTATTATTCAATACATCTCATGTAGTAATATGTATATACATACAGCATGACGTCTGATTTATATCAAAAAATATTTCATTTTTTTCTGCTTTCAATAATCATAGCAACCTGCTATTCAGGAACCCTTAATAATTCATGGCACTTTGATGATTATATCAACATAGTTGATGATAAAAATATTCGAATTGATAGTTTGTCTTGGGAGCATATAAAAAAACCAATATACAGCAAGGATGGTGATATAAGAGGAAGGCCTTTAGCCGTACTAAGTTTTGCGGGTAATTATTTGTTTTCTGGCTTGGATACAACAGGTTACCATGTAGTAAACATTCTTATTCATATTATTTGTTCTTTTTTTGTCTACCTGGTTTTTATCTATACATTAAATTTATATCGACAACAATATAAAAGTTCTATTACTGAGGATCTTATTAATGATATTGCGCTTTTTGGTGCAGTACTTTGGGCCATACATCCTATCCAGACTCAGGCGGTGACGTATATAGTTCAACGCATGGCCTCAATGGCCGCCATGTTTTACATGATTTCTCTGTATTTTTACCTGAAATTTCGCTTGCACAAAGAAGCTAAATTCAAAGTACTACTAATAGTACTGAGTGTTTTATCTTGGGGTGCAGGGATTTTAAGTAAAGAAAATGCCGCGTTGCTGCCACTGTCCATAATAGCATATGAGATTGTAATATTTCGAACATCGTTGAAAGACAATTTGCGATTCAAGCTTTTCTTTTTTGGAAGTTTAATCAGCTTGTTTGTATTTTCTCTTATTTTTATGTCAGGGGACATAATCAGCTATCTTGACAAGACCTATTCAGCCAGGCCTTATACCATGTGGGAACGGCTGATTACTCAGCCAATAATTCTCACCCGTTATATTTTTTTGCTGCTTGTTCCCGTGGCGGATTTTTTGACTCTTGATACCAATATATTTGCTTCAAAGGGTTTGTTTTCTCCGCCGATAACTATTTTTGCTAATCTTTTTATTTTTATTCTGATAATTTTGTCGATTTATTTTAGCCGGAAATATCCCCTAATTTGCTTTGCTATCATTTTTTATTTTATTAATCATCTGGTTGAATCAACGATTATCGGTCTCGAGTTATATTTTGAGCATAGAAATTATTTGCCGTCTGTTTTTATTTACTTAGTTGTTTCTTATTTTTTCCTGTCTATCTGTTATCATTATAAAAAACAAGGAAGAATGTTTATGTACTCCTTGTTTGTGTCTCTTATTTTTTTTATAGTGGTATCTGAGGGAAATGCAACGTATTTAAGAAATGATGTTTGGAAAGATGATATAACATTATATTCTGATAATTTAGATAAAGCTCCGCTCAATATACGGGTTTATAATAATTTAGCTGCGGAATATATGAAGCTCGGCCAGCATGAAAAAGCCCTTGAATATTTAAAACAAGCCGAAAAAATTTATAAAAAATATCCAGACAGTTTCCAGAAAAACTCGGTCGCCGATATTTATTGTAATGCCGGGATTATATATCTGCATGCGAAAGGGGAAATTGAAAAGGCGTCTCAACTTCTTTTGAAAAGTGCTGAGTTGTTCTCCGCTAATTTTATGGTACATTACCATCTGGCGATAGCATGTTTTAAGCTGGGAGACTTACCCAATGCCGAAACAGCAATTATTAACGCCGCTCGACTCAATGGCGGAGAAGCCCCGATTTATAATCTTTTGGGCCGTATTTTGTACGCAGAAGGCAAATACGACCTGGCAGTAAAAGCCTTTGATAAAGGCTTGGAATTAGAAAAAGAAAGAGTACTTTATTTAAATTGTGTTGCCAGTTATTTAGCACTTGGAGAATTGAAAAAGGCAAGATCTGTATTATTCGTAATGGATGCGAAAGACGATGACCTGCTTTACTGGTTATATAGATTGGTAGTTGCTACTGAACCTGAAAAGGATGATTTAATATCAACGATAGTAAATTTGTTGTCAACTGGTCATATAAGTTTTGAGAAATTGGTTGCTGAATTAAGTGATAATAACAATATACAAATAATATTTCCTGATATATCATCTTTCCAAAATGATCTATATCAGCCATTCCCGTTATGAGCACAGGTGCCCTATTGCAGAGTAATATTTCGCCACGTTTTGCGTAATGGGAGCCCTGACGAGCTCCAGGTTGAGATGATCGGGCTGGTTCCAGCTTTTT
>DSBF01000048.1 GCA_011049495.1 Ignavibacteria bacterium | reverse complement strand
TAGCATTTGGCAAAGCATTTAATAACTCTGCCTTGTTGTTTCTACTTTTATCATATGAAATATTTTCTTCGAAATTATTTAATTCCCATAATAATGAATCAGTTCTATTTCCGTTGGATTGATTGAAAGTAATGTTTCTCAATATCGAGTTTGTTACTTCAGGTTTATTCGGAGTTGCACCAAAGTATAACTTAATATAATCGTGTAAATCAAACAGATCGTTTTTATGAAATTCAATCTCATTTTCATCTAGTTTAAGCGAAAGCGAATCGCGTGAAACATTTATCCGGAAATGAAATCTATTATATAATGATTTACCTAATCGCTGAGGAATTGACTTAGAAAAGTTATATGAAGGAATTGATAATATAAATCCTTCTTTATGGTTTATTTGATACGGAGAATAAACAATCGATAATAGTTTTTCATTTTTTGAATAGAGATGAAAGATGTTTCCATAACTAAAAGGGGTTAGAAATTCCATTTCAAAATTGATATTGATTTCTTTTACTTCATCGAGTAATTGTAAATCTTGAATTAGAATGGACGATGGATTAACAAATTTTGGGCTCCGGTTTATAAACACACCGGTAAAATCTTGGGGGAAAGAGTTTATCAGCGTGTAAAATGAAAGTATTAAAATAATTATCTTTTTCACGGGCTTTAATATTATGAAGATATACTCTAATTAAATATACTCAAAGAAAATATTATTTGTCTTGAGGTGAAATTATTATTTATGTTTGGTAGTTTCCCGTTTATAATGAGCTTAATTAAGGTGGAATTAAATTCTGATTAACTGAAAGTGAAAGGAAATTGTTTTGAATATTCTTTTAGTATATCCGGAAATTTCTAAATCTATAATTCAATTTACAGACATGGTAAAAGTAGCGGAACGGAAATCGGCATTCCCGCCGCTTGGTTTACTTACAATTGCATCGCTATTACCGAAGGGATGGAATAAAAAGTTAGTTGACTTAAATACTGCACCATTAACCGAAGTTGACATTAATTGGGCTGATTTAGTTTTTATCAGCGCAATGAATGTTCAATCAAACAGTGTTCGTGAATTAATCAAAAAACTTAATCAATACGATAAAACAATTGTTGCCGGCGGACCTTTGTTTACTCACGAGTATAATGAATATGACGGAATAGAACATTTTGTATTAAATAAAGCCGAAATAACTCTCCCTCAATTTTTAACCGATTTAAAAAACGGTAATCCCAAACACATCTATAAATCAACCGAGTTTGCTGATGTTCACAAAACACCAAATCCTATGTGGGAGTTAGCAAATTTAGATGATTATCTTTATGCGGTTGTGCAGTATTCGCGCGGCTGTCCCTATCTATGTAATTTTTGCGATGTAACTGCACTCTTCGGAAGAAAGCCGAGAGTAAAAACTCCGGAACAGATAATTAAAGAATTAGATAGTTTGATTTCGCAAGGTAATAACGAACAGATTCTTTTTGCGGACGATAACTTAATCGGCAATAAAAATTTATTAAAGAAAGAACTCTTGCCTGCATTAATTAAATGGCGAGAGAAAAATCCATACGCACCCGGTTTTGCCACACAAGTAACAATTAACTTAGTCGATGATGAAGAGCGTGCCAAGTTAATGTTGGAAGCCGGCTTTCGGCATATACTTGTCGGTATAGAATCGATCGATGAAGAAAAAACAAAACACACGGCGAAATATGTTGGATGATATTCGTCATTTGCAAGAATTGGGATTTATTATTACGGGTACATTTATAGTCGGGTTAGACACGGATAAACCAACAGTTTTCGATGATGTAATTAATTTTATTCAAGAAAGCGGAATCGTTCTTTCAATTGTTAATATTCTCAAACCACCGCCGGGAACAGAGTTATACAAACGAATGAAAAGTGAAAATAGATTGCTCGATACTTTTAAGTTCGGTGAAGAAGCGACGAACGTAATTCCAAAAATGGGAATGGAAAAATTGAAATCCGGATATGAAAAAATAGTCAATCAGATTTATTCCCCGGGAAGTGTTTACAAACGAATTGAAAAATATTTTGAATTAGAGAGAAAGTATAAGGTTCAACAGCCTCTTAAAAGGAGAATTACATTAAGAGATTTATATACAGCATTAAGAATTTTTTACATACTCGGCTTTGCTGATAATAATAAAAAGTTTTTCTGGAGACTCATTTTCAAAACATTGAAAAAGAATTACAATTATCTGGATTTAGCAATTCTCTTTTCGTTGATACTTTATCAATATAGTATTTTGCGGGAGGAAAATATAGCAGATATAAAACGTTATTCTGAGTTAGCCGCTTAACAGATTCACATTAGTTATAGAGTTTTGTTGAATTGTCTTTTTTAGTAATTGGCTGGAAGGATGATAACTTATGAAAAATCTCGAGGGTGTCTAGTCAAAACCTCCCGGCAATTTTTGTATCACACTTCCAACATTTTCCGTCTTTCAGTTTAATGTCAATAACAGAATGCCAATCTCTAATAATAAGCGGTTCTTTGCAGTTTGGGCAGTAAGTCGTTTGTCCTTCTAAACTATGAACGTTGCCGACATATACATATTTAATCCCGCTTTTAAGTGCTATGTTTCTTGCCATGTTTAATGTTGAAGTTGGTGTTCTCGTCTTATCCAACATTTTAAAATCGGGATGAAATGCAGTAAAATGAATCGGAACTTGATCACCTAGATTTTCTAAAATCCAATCACACATTTGTTGAATTTCTTCTTGTGAATCATTTTCATCGGGGATTAATAGGGTAGTGATCTCAAACCATATATCGGTTTCATGTTTTAACCAATATAATGTATCCAACACGTCATTGAGATGTGAAAAAGTAATTTTGTGATAAAATTGTTCTGTGAAAGCTTTCAGATCAACATTAGCCGCATCGATATATTTGTAAACATCTTTACGGGCTTCCTTGTCAATATAACCAGCAGTAACCATTACGGAATTTATTCCTTCTTCACGTGCGAGTTTTGAAATATCAATTACATATTCACCAAAGATTGTCGGATCATTATATGTAAAAGCAATGGAAGGGGTGTTGTACTTTTTTGCAATTTTTATAACATCTTCCGGAGAGGCTTCAACCGAACGAAGTTCATCATATTTCGATTTGCTGGTTGTCCAATTCTGGCAGAACTTACAACCGAGATTACATCCGGCGGTTCCGAAACTTAAAATATCTGTACCGGGATAAAAATGACTAAGCGGTTTTTTCTCAACCGGGTCTACCGCAAAACCGGTAGGTCTGCCGTAACCGATTGAATATAGTTTACCGTTTATGTTT
>DSBF01000080.1 GCA_011049495.1 Ignavibacteria bacterium | reverse complement strand
CTGTTTACCAATCCCAAATAAATACCGAGTGATGAGGTAATACCAACTGTTTTTAAAACAAGAACAAGTCCACCTTCACGAGAACCTAATTCCAATGGCATAAAGAAAAATATATTTATGATTAAGGAAGAAACTGCGCTTATGTATAACGCTTCGGAAAAATTAATATCAATACCAATGGCTTTTAGGATAAAAAGATTTTCCAGTGATCCAATAATGCGTGCAAAGATTTCCCAAAATAGCGCTAAGAAAAAATCGGGTTTGCGTTTTAGATAAAGCTCTGTTATCTGATCATCAACCTTTTGCAGTGAATCTGCTTTGCCTGAAAGCGGAGCCGCTAATTTTTTTATGATTGGAATTTTTAATGTGATATTAAGTAAAGATTTTGCTACTCCTTTTTTGTGGCGTGAAATGAAAAAATATACCACTGCAGAAAATGCAATTAAGGTAATTACCAAAGTAATTTTCGTAGCTGTTGTCAGTGGAAGCGATATAAGTGCAAGCAAAATTATCAGCATCCAAAAAACAAATGAAGAAAGGATATGAATCATCGTATAAAGCAACGTAACGGAAACAGCTCTGCTTGTGCCAAGCGATTCTTTTAACTCAGCTATTCGAAATGGCTCACCCCCAATTGCAATGGAAGGTGTTATATAATTTAGTGCAAACCCGCTTATCGTTATGGTTATAATTTTACGGAAAGTAATTTTGTTGTTACTATTACCAATAATCAATCGCCAGGCAAAAGCATTGAACAAATAAACAAATGCCCAAACACCAATAACGGGAACAAAGTACCATCCTGTTTTATGAAAGTTGGTTAAAATGTTGTCTATTCCAAAATCCAGGACAAGATAGGTAAATATCGCAATGCCAACTAATAACAATATTATTTTGGATTTTCTACTCATTGCGTAATTCTATTGTCTTACGTTCACGTGATGATTCGTAACATTTATCTAACAAATAAATTGTATTGTATGCATCTTCCAATCCTTCTTTATGAAAATTTTTCTTTTGAACATCTTCTGCAAAATCAGAAATTAGTTCTACATAAAGACTTGTATAATGTGATTTATCAGAAGCTTCCGGCACAGAAATTTTTTCTTCTTTGCCATTAAAATTTTTTATCAGATAATTGCTGCCATCATAAAAGATGCTTCCCGTTTTTGATATTAACTTCGCTTCATTTCTTCTTGCGTGATATGCCCACGTTAGATTGATTTGAATTATTCCTCTATCGTATTCTAAAATAACCTGAGAAGTGTCTTCAACCTGAAAACTACTATGAGCAAGATTATGATTTATCGTTGTAACTTTTTGCGGCTTGCCTAAAAGCCAGTTAGAAAGATATAGATAATGAAATCCTGTGTCGGATAATATTCCGCCACCGCTGATTTCCTTATTTAATCTCCACGGCGGAAGATTAACATTCAACCCCGGATCAGCACCGGTTCTGAAAATATTAAATTGAAGAAATATTTTTTCATCAGCATTTAAGTCATCAACAAAAGATTTAAATTCGCCCCACAATTGTGAATATTTATACTGATGGCAAGGAATAAATAATATTTCTGAATCACTTAATTTTTCATAAAGTACTTTAGCTTCGGAGAGAGAAAGTGTGAATGGCTTTTCGCAGATTATGTGCAAACCTTTTTCAATAGCCCAATCAATAATTTCTTTATGATATTTGGGCGGCGTTGTTATGTCGATGAAATCTATTTTTTCATTTGCATACATTTCATCAAGTGATTTGTAAAAAGTAAACCTGCTATATTCTTTTTCACTTTCTTCTCTTATCTTATCAACAACCTCAACTGAAGAACTTATACCAATTATATTTTTTAATTCTTTGGACTGAAAAGCTCCGATATGATTTGTTCTTGCAATTTTTCCAAAACCAATTATTGCACCGTTAAGCATTAGCTTGTTCCTTTTTAGTTTTTGCAAAAGACAACAAATACTCGTGAATCTTTTCTTCTTTGATCACAAAGTAAACCAGCAGAAGATTCAATATTATTAACTCAAAAAGAAAATAATGGAGCACATTACCTATAAAGATCGTTATAAATAAAACAATCATTCTTGTATTTGTCGTTAAAATGTTTTGATACTTAATCATTGGTTTATTCAGTTTCCGGTATTCTTCACTTAACCAGGAAGGAGTCAACCCATTAAATTTTTGCTCAACAAATTCATATAAACTTCTGACATTTTTGGCGAGCAAATTCTGTTGTCGTCTGTAGTTTATGTAAACGCGAAGCAAGAACTTTTTGAATGGAGATCTTAACCAGCTTAGTTTAGCATAGGTTTCTTTTACTTCATTAAGATCATCAATATCCTTGTTCTTACCTTGAACAAAGTATAAATAAAAAATTCTATAAAAATCTGCCATAGCTGATTGGAATGAATGACTTGCACCGGAAATTAAAGCGATGAGAAAAATCCAGCCGGTCCCGCCTTCAACAACAAATCTTGCGGATAGATGTAAATAAATGCTGATGAACATAAGATTACCAGCAACTCCATCAAATATTCTTCCGAAGCGTGAGTAAGTGTTGGTTAATCGTGCAAGCTGTCCATCAGCACCATCTAATGCTTCGGCGGTAATTAACAGTAAAACCCCAATTAAATTTATCGTAGTATTTTGATAATAGAATAAGTGTCCGGCAGTAACACCAAAGATAATGCTGATAAAAGTAACTACATTAGGAGTTAGCCCCATCGCTTTAGAAACGACTGCCATTCCATATCCGACTTTACGGTAAAAAATCCGATCAAGAAATTCTTCAGTATCTGCAGACTTATATGTTGCTTCAATTTTTAATTTGTTCAGCCACATAAGTGAAAGCTTCCTCCATAATTTGAATTCCTTCTTCAGCAATTTCTTTAGTAACGATTAACGGTGGATAAATACGTATATCGGCATTGTAACCCATCACAATCAATCCGCGTTTCAGACATTCCTGAAAGACCATTTCTGTATATTTCTTATCAAGTTTTTCTTTTGAATCTTTTCCCTTTACCAATTCAATTCCAATCATTAATCCTTTGCCACGCACATCACCAATGATAGGAATTCTTTGTTTCAGTTCGTTGAACTTCTCAAGCATAAATGCACCGACTGTTGCTGAATTTTCTACTAATCCTTCTTCAACAATTGTTTTAACAGTTGCATAAGCTGCGGTTGATGCCAACGGATTTCCGCCAAAACTGGAGGAACTTCCGCTTGGATTTCCAAATGGTTTGGCAAATATTATTTCTTTGCGGGACATTACACCGGTTATTGGAAAACCTCCGCCAAATCCTTT
>DSBF01000081.1 GCA_011049495.1 Ignavibacteria bacterium | reverse complement strand
GGTAAGGTTTTACTTAAAAATACTGACGAACCTATTAGCTATGCAAGCGTAACCATAATGGGCAAACCCATTGGTACTGCTACAAACGAGCAGGGAGAGTTTACCCTAAATTTCCCTCATGAGTACATAAACGACAGCTTACACATCTCTTCGTTGGGATATAAACCGTATATTGATATTGTATCCGAGGTAATTGAAAACTCAACGAAAACATTTTACCTAGACACGGTTAATATTCCCATTCAGCCAATTTACGTTCTTTCCAAAGGCGAAACCGCCGAACAAATAGTGAATAAGGCTATCAAAAACATTAAAAAGAATTATCCAACAAGATTGTATTACCTAGATGCATTTTACCGAGAGATAAGCATGAGGGATGATAGATATGCCCGCTTAGTTGAGGCAGCTGTTAGCATACAAGATTTTGGCTATGATACAGATTTAGCATCAAGCAGATTAAGAGTAAATGAAATTAGAAAAAGTAACGATTATCTAACACATGGCAGAACTTCAAAAATGGTAAGAAGACTATTTGGTAGTAGCAACCTGCTTTTAATAACCTATAACTATGATTTTATTCGAGCAATGCAAAACTGTAGTTTTGGCAACTTTTTATGTAAAGAAAATTTTAACAGATTTGAATTCGAAATAAAGGAGTGTACTTATAATGAAAGTGGATTGGTTTATATTATTTACGTAAGGGATAGACCTTTTGATGAAAAGATAAAAAAAATTTATAATAACCTTGAAGGGACACTTTACATTCAAGCTGTCGATTATGCAATTATTAAACTTGATTACGGTATGGTAGCATCTGGAAACCATTATAACCCATATTTTTTTCAGGGTAAATATTTAGCATACTCTTCAGTAAACTATAAAAACTTCAATGGAAAGTACTACCCAGAATTCATCAGAGCAATAAGGCCTATTGCAAGTGATGTTGTTATTGATAAGACTGATGAAGTGACAGGAAAACAATATACTATCTCAACTCTTTTAATAAATAACATAGCAACCAGCCGTAGAGGTTTTAATAGAATAAAGAATAGAGAAAGAGAGCAGCCAAAAGTTGACCTCTACGAGAAAAAGTTTCCCTATAACCCTGTATTCTGGGAAAACTACAATATTCTTTTACTCGACCCAAACTTGAAAAGCGTTATACACGATTTGGAGGAGGAAATCCCTTTAGAAAAGCAGTTTAAACTCAATGGGAAATGATTAAAGATTACTTAGCTTCACTACTTGAAAAGGATAATTTTTGGTATCTACTCGGTTTACTTTGCTTGCTTAGTGTATTATCACTTTTCATAACCCATGACATAATAATTACCGAACCCCAGTATTTCACTGGTGGCAACCAGAACTCTGTAAAACTCTACCGACAAGTCTATTTTGCTTTGTATTTCGTACAACCCCTCTACTGTTTCATTAAGGTTTTGATAATTGCAGGGTTGTTAAATTTCGGATTGCAAAGCATCAAAATTAAAGTTTCATTTAAGCAGCTAATGCTAGTTGTAATTGTCGCAAAGTTGGTTTACTGGATGCAGGATTTATCTAAGGTGATTTGGTTTCTTTTCATCAACACCAGCTACACAATGCAGGATGTAGATTACTTCTCGTTTTTATCTTTGCAAAACCTCATAAGCCCTGATATTAGCGGAGGGTATAAACTTATAGTCCAGTTTATTAGCATTCCCGAGTTACTTTTTATTCTTACCCTAGTGCTTGGGTTGCAAGTACTAGCAAATGAATCATTTAGCCGTATGGCAAAGGTAACTCTGAGCACTTATGGTATTGCAATGTTTCTTTCCCTACTGATAAGGTCATACATGCTGCATCAGGTAACTTTCTAAAAATCATTCTGAATCTTTATGGATAATACAACCAAAAAAAATATCGTATTTTTTATTATAATATCGTGCATTTACATCATCAATTCGCTCATACTAAGATTTTTTTATATTGATGACGAACTTCTTTTGAACTCATTTGGTGCTAGCATTGATTCAGAAAAAGCAGCCGAATTTCTTAGTATGGATAAACGTTGGGGTTTTGTAAAACATTTATTCACTCCCATAGGGCTGTTTATCAGGATATCTGTTGTTTCATTAATTTTCTACCTCGGTTTTTATCTTTCAGATGTTAGTTGCTCTTTAAAAAAACTTTACGGAGTTGTGCTAATTAGCGACTTCACTTTCCTTTTCTTTACAGTTTTAAGAACAATGTTGATATTTAATCAGGACTTCACAAGCCTTGCCGAAATTAGCAGCTACGCCCCGTTCCGTATTATTACCTTTGATAGTATCAGTGAGTTTCCAATATGGGCAAAAATACCATTGCGTATTATAAATCTGGTGGAGGTGTTGTACTGGGTCGTATTGGGTTTATTGCTGTCACGGATTACGTTATGGTCATATATAAAAAGCTTTCTATTTGTGCTAAAAACCTATGTGCTTGCTTTAACCTTTTGGATTGTCTTTCTAATATTTGTAAATGTTGTTTTAATAAACTGATTGTAATATGAGCAAAATCAATAAACTTAAAAAGCTAGTTGCCGTAGCAGCAGGCTTAATATTGCTATCTTTCATTGTTTCAATTATCATAAAGGAGATAAAAAACAGAAGGGAACTAGAAAAAATTTCAATTCTCCCCCAGTTTAGCTTCACAACCCTTGGAAATACACCTTTTACTGCCGATTCGCTAAAAACGGGCATAACTACTATTGTTATGATATACAGCGATGAGTGCTTTCATTGCCTCGAAAATTTCGATTTAGTGATTGATCTCGTTTTAGATGAACCTGATATTCAGGTTTTGATGGTTAGTTCAGATTCATTACACAGAATCCAGCGCTTTAAGGAAAGATTTGATGTTGACGATAGCATGCCTATTTCTTTTACCCATTGCGATATGTTAGAACTTTACAACACTTTTGGTAGGTTTAATTTCCCAACACTTTATCTGTACGATGAGAACAATAAGCTAATCAAAAAACTTTCCAGTGACATAAGTACAGAAAGACTGAGCAAACTACTAAACCTAAACTATTAGCAATTTGAAAATTAGTAAAAGTACAATATCTGCCTCTTTTGTTAAGCAGGCCGACCAAACTGATTGTGGTGTAGCTTGTCTTCTGGCAATTATAAAGTACCACAAAGGATCATCGTCGCTAGAACAGTTACGAACTTTAAGTGGCACATCGAAGCAGGGTACTACCTTATTGGGTTTGTTTCAAACAGCTCAGTCGTTTGGCTTTGATGCCGAAGGGCTAGAAGCCGAAAAAATTGACGATCTAAAAGAACTAAAAGAGC
>DSBF01000041.1 GCA_011049495.1 Ignavibacteria bacterium | reverse complement strand
ATTTTTAGGAGAGTATTATGGGAAAAAATTAATTAAAACAGCAGCTTTTAAAGAGATAGATTATATTATACCCATACCATTACATCCTGATAAACAAAAAATCAGAGGTTATAATCAGAGCGAAATGATTGGAGAAGGAATGGCTAGGGGAATGGATAAGCCAATGACAACCAGTCTTTTACTTAGAAAGGATTTTACCCAGACACAAACCAAAAAAAGCCGAATGGAAAGGTGGGAAAATGTTAAATCCGTTTTCACTTTGCAAAATGCAGCTGACTTTGAAAACAAACATTTGTTATTGATAGACGATGTAATTACTACAGGTTCAACAATGGAAGCCTGTATTCAATTATTATTAGAAATTAAAAATGTAAAACTAAGTGTAGCTTGTTTAGCTTCTGCAATGCAATAGATTATTTGTTGAACAGTTTAATAATATCATTCCCGTTTGCATAAATTAGCAAACTAAAGAGAATAACCATTCCAATAATTTGCGTTACTTCCAGAAACTTTTCTTTGGGTTTTCTTCCGGTAATCATTTCGATAAGAAGAAATAAAACATGTCCACCATCTAAAGCAGGGATGGGTAATAAATTCATGATGGCAAGAATAATAGATAGAAAAGCAGTTAAATTCCAAAATACAGCCCAATCCCATTTTGCAGGGAATAAATTCCCAATCGTTCCAAATCCACCAATAGATTTATATGCTTTAGGAATTAATCGAAGTTGTTTTAAGTATGAAGTAAATGTACTGAAAGTCTTTTTAAACCCGGCCGGAATTGCTTGAAAAAAAGTATATTCATGCGTTTTAAGATCAAAATAGTAAGACAAATCCATAATGCCACTTACTCCGATAAGTCCGTCATCGCCTATTGATATCGGATAATCTAAGGTGTCTTTTTCATCTCTTAAAACAACGATATTTACATCTTGGTTTTTATACTCTTGGATTTTTTCTTTAAATTCATCGAAATATAAAACAGTATCTTCATTAATTCCAATAATTTGATCGTGTTTTTTTAATCCAGCTTCTTTTGCAGGGGAATCTTTTGTAAAACCACCGACAACAAAGGGAATACGATAAGATATGATACCGGGACTTTGAGAGTTAATAATCGCGTCAACGGTTTTTGCATCAACATTAATATCAAGAATTTCATTATTTCGTTCAACGCGAATAGTTTTTGTTTGATCTAGAATTAAATCAGCAGTTATTTTGTTAAAATCATCTACTTCTTTTCCATCAAGGCTGATAATTTTATCTCCGTTTTGTAAACCGAGTTCTTGACCTAAACTATCAACAACAATACCGTATTTAAGTGAAGAATTGGGCAAATAGGTTTCACCCCAGGCGGCCAACATGACAACATAAATCATTATTGCTAAAACGACATTCATAAAAACACCACCAATCATAATTATTAGGCGTTGCCATGCCGGTTTAGAACGAAATTCGTACGGTTGAGGTTCTTTTTTCATTTGTTCTTTGTCCATGGATTCGTCTATCATCCCTGAAATTTTTACAAAACCTCCCAGAGGAAGCCACCCAATGCCATATTCAGTTTCTCCCTTTTTAAATTTGAAAAGAGAAAACCAAGGATTGAAAAACAAATAGAATTTTTCCACCCTGGTTTTAAAGATTTTTGCTGCAGTAAAATGCCCTGCTTCGTGTATCAATACTAAAATTGATAAACTAAGAATTAATTGAGCTGCTTTTATTAGTATGTCCATTAATTTATTGTTTTAGAGATATAGTTTAACGCCATTTCTCGACTTATAGTATTTGTTTCTATTAAATCGTCTAGTGATGAATTTGGTGCAAAGCTAATATGATTTATGCAATATTCCACAATTTTTGGAATATCAACAAAAGAAATCTTTTCTTTTAAGAAAGCGTCCACAGCAATTTCGTTCGCTGCATTTAAGCAACACGGGATGTTTCCACCTTTGTTTAAGGCTTCGTATGCTAAATCAATTGCGGGGAATTTTTTTTTGTCTGCTTTTTCAAAACTGAAAGTTGGATAATCTAAAAAATTATAGGCAGGAAAAGAAGAATTCAATCTATTGGGATAACTTAGTGCAAATTGTATGGGTGTTCGCATATCTGGAAGACCTAATTGCGCTTTGATGGAATTATCAGAAAATTCAACAAAAGAATGAATAATAGATTGTGGATGAACAATTACTTCAATTTTGTCGACATCAATGCCAAATAACCAATACGCTTCGATAATTTCCAAACCTTTATTCATCATTGTAGCAGAATCGATACTGATTTTATTTCCCATATTCCAATTGGGATGCTTTAGTGCTTGCGAGACATTAATCTTTGGGAAATCCTCAAAAGCGGTTTCCCTAAAAGGACCTCCGGAAGCTGTTAGAATTATTTTTTTTACAGACTTGCTGCTTTCACCCATAATACATTGAAAAATAGCAGAATGTTCCGAATCAACGGGAATAATTCTTGCTTTTGAAGCCTGTATTTTTTGCATAATTATTTCTCCGGCAACAACCAAGCTTTCTTTGTTTGCAAGCGCAATTGTTTTACCATATTCTATGGCTCTAAGACTAGGGAGTAATCCTGCAAAGCCAACCAAAGCATTAATAACAATATCAATCTTTTCCATTTCAACAATATCAGAAACAGAAGAAGAACCAGAAAACACTTTAATATCAGTATCAGCTAATCTTTCACTAGTTTCCTTATAGTATTTGTCATCCGCAATCACAACAGTATTAACGTCAAATGCAATAGCTTGTTTACAAAGTAAGGAATAATTAGATTTTGCCGTTAGTGCTTCTATTTGAAACTTATCGGGATGTTGCTGAACCACTTCTAAGGCTTGAATTCCGATTGAACCAGTTGAACCTAATATGGCAATTTTTTTCTTCAATGATTTAAAATTTAATAAATAATTCCGGATCAACAGCCTTAGCATTAATCCATAATTCAAAATGTAAATGTGTTCCAAAAGAAAGACTTCCCGTGTTTCCGATGATAGCAATTACTTCTTTTTCGCTAACATAATCTCCATCTTTTTTCAATAAGCTAGCACAATGTTTGTAAACACTTATAATTCCGTTTTGATGTTGCACAATAAGAGTGTTTCCGCTTTCTATGGTGCGAGAGGCAAAAATAACCCTACCGCTCATTACCGATTTTATAGCTGTATTTTCTGCCGCAACAATATCAATTCCAAAATGTTTTCTATGTGGATTGAATTTATTGGTTATTACACCATCTATAGGCTTGTAAAAAAGAAAACTTTCTTTTTGGTATTTAAGGTAATTAGCATCAAAAGTCAAGCTGTAT
>DSBF01000246.1 GCA_011049495.1 Ignavibacteria bacterium | reverse complement strand
TTATGATAGTTATGATTTATTATGATAAAAATCAGTGAAGATCATAATAATCATAATGATTTGCGTTCCATTTCTTTTATAACCCGACTTTTTTATTAAACTCTTCTATTAGTTTATCCCACTCGGGCACGACTGAAAATCTTTCATCCCAATAATTTTCATCGTACCATTGAGAATTGAGTTCTTCAACATCTTTACCTTGCTGCTCAATCCAAGTAAAATATTTAAGATTATGTATTGACTTCTTGTCATAATAATTCAACTCTTTGAGATAATCAATGCCTTGATGTTTAATAACAGAGTTCCAATCAATTGCAGCTTGTGTTTCATTATAACTTCCCCTTGGATTGCCGAATTAATCAAACTGATTAAAGACAAGATATTCATCACTTTCGGCTTCAAGCTCATGACACTTATCATAAATTTCTTTTACATTGCTTTCGCATCCGGGAGTTGCATATACTTCAGAACCAATTTCTTTTAACCATTCAAAGCGTTCATTACTCATTTCTTCGGGCAGAATAGCTATGGAATGAACCGACAGCAGTGCAGAATTAAACGAACCATCTGTATGATTGTTGTTCCAATTTATTCTAAACAAATTTAACGGATGAACTTCCTGCAGTCCTATCTTTTTTAATTTCTCTTGGATTTCGATAGGGATTGTGTTTGGATGTTTGAGTTGATTAAAAGTAGGTAATAATATTTTGTTTTCTTTACATCGCTTGATCGTTCTTTCTAAATAATCTGTGCTGCTGATATCCCAATTCCAATTGTTCATAAACACTCCAGTATGTCAAAAAATAAATATACTTCTTACTGATAATTCAATTCTATAATTATATCTTCAAATCTACTGAATATTGCAATAAAGAGAAAAAGGAATGTAATTTCTGTTATTGCTTAATAGAAAGTTTGACTGTGTGAGAAGTGGAAAAATAGTTAACGAAGAATTCTATTTGTGTAATATAATTTGCAATTAAATATAATGAGATGTTGACTATTAGCTTATTCATTATTAATTTCTTTTTAAGACCTTATTTCTTCAGGAAAAAAATGTATTTACGGTAATGAATTAGTTTTGAAAATAGGAATCATATACTCGCAATTGTTCGAAAGATAAATAAGAACATTATGAGTATCGGTTCAACTTAAATCATAACTTTACTAAAAACAAAGGGAGGTACTAATGAAAATTTACAGAATGAATAAACTTGATTCCGGTTCAGGTGGAAAAGTTGCTGCATTTCTTGATATACAAACCGATGACGGAATAATCATTAAAGGATTCCGTTTAGTGAATGGTTCAAACGGTCTATTCCTATCTGCTCCTGATCAAAAGGGAAAAGACGGGAAGTATTATGAAAATGTTGTGTTACCAAAAGAGATGAAAGAGCAAGTAGAAAAACTTGCTATAGATGAGTATAATAAAAATTAGTTCATCTAAGATAAATTACTAAATCGAAGGTAAACGGAATTGGTTACAGATTGTGACCGGTTCCGTTTATATCATATTACATCTTACCAAATTTGAAGTGTAAATCTGCAAAAAATTACTCACAACAAAAGTTTTTTAACACCCGATCAATCAATTTTCTTTTTATTAAGAAAAAAACTTGCAAAACAAGCCTAATTATCATAATTTTTCGAACAATTTATTAAAATGTTCGAAAGGTCGATGATGTCCTCAGAGGTAAAAAAAGGTTCAGATAATTACGAAATTAAAAAAGAACAAATAAAGGAAGCCGCAAAAGATATTTTTGCCTATTACGGTTATCATAAAACAACATTAGATGATATAGCAGCAAAAGTCGGGATTAAAAAAAACAGCATCTATTATTACTTTGCTAGTAAAGAAGATCTATTCAATGAAATTATTTTGGAAATTTATAATTCGAAGATTGCACAATATGAAAGTGAATCGATAGTATTGAATAGCACAATTGAGAAGGTAAAACTATTTCTGCTCATTATTATTTCTCAAAAATATAAGGAGTCGAAACAGTATAACATAACCCCAAGTGCATTCATAGAAATAGGCAGAGTTATTGATGAGTCATATAAAGAGTTCTATGAAAACACAAAAATATTACTTAGTGAAGTTCTAAAAGAGGGCATCAAAACCGGCGAGTTCAGAAAGCACAATACTGATGAAACGGCAAAAACTATTTTAGAGTTTATACAAGCATTGGAGTATTTTGAATATTCCAAAACAACCGAAAAATTTATAACTCAATCCGATCAAAAAAATCTTGAAACAAGAATTATAAATTTTGTAGATCTAATCCATAAAGGAATTCAAAAAGTTAAATAAACCATTTAATGAGTAACACATGAAAAAACATTTCTCGCACTTAAAAAAGTTAAAATTTTCCGTTTTAATTTTCTTTTTTATTTCCGGGCTGTTTGCACAAGAATTCACACTTGATTATGCAATTGAAACAGCACTTTCTAATAACAGAGATATAAAAATTGCAAAATTGGAAGTGTTGAAAGCAGAAGAGGCTGTTAGTGAAGCATTCGGTTATACACTTCCTTCATTAGATATCTCGGCAAGTTTTGCACACTTTTTATCGAAACCTAAAATGGCATTCCCGGATTTTGAAGCACTTCTAACTAATGCCGCTTATGGAATTTTGTTTCACGAAAAACTAATTCCTCATGACGAATCTAAACTAATGCCTATACAAACCAAACTGCAGTCATTTGCTCAGACAAATAACTACGAAGCTACGGCGCAAGTAACACAAATAATTTTTAACTCGGCAGTTTTTAGAGGAATTGGTGCTTCGCAAATATATTTGAACCTATCAAAAGAGCAATTAAAAGCAAAGACTTCAGAAGTTGTCCTAAATGTTAAAAAAGCTTTTTACGGAGTTTTGCTGACTGAAGAACTGCTTGATATAACCAAAGCATCTTTAAAGAATGCAGAAGAAAATCTGAATAATCTTAGAGCCTATTATCAACAAGGATTTGCTTCAGATTTTGAAATGATGCAAGCCGAAGTAATGGTAGAAAATATTCGACCAAAAGTTTATGAGTTAGAAGAACTAAACAAGGATACCAAAAACAAATTCAAAATGGTTTTGGGAATTCCGCAATCTGATGTAATAAATGTAAATGGAAAAATTTCGTATGAAGATCATATTCTTCCTGAAATGGATGATGCAATTGAAACGGCAGTAAAGAAAAATTTCGATTTAAGTTCACTCAAAGTTAAAATTCAGATTGATGAAGAGTTTGTCGCACTTGACCGTTCCGAGTACTGGCCTCAGTTGGCAGCATTCGGAAACATATCTTATGCGGGTTCTTCCGA
>DSBF01000578.1 GCA_011049495.1 Ignavibacteria bacterium | reverse complement strand
CAACAAAAGAAGAACTACAAGAGATCAAAGAATTAATTAACAAGCTTGAGCAGAATTCAAAATGAATTTCTTAAACAATATCATTCCGGAAAATTTATTAAGCGCATTCGGCTGGATGATTCTTCATTCACTTTGGCAGGGGGCTATTGTTGCAACTCTTTTATCAGTCTCGCTATTATTTCTTAACAAAAAATCAGCGCAATTAAGATATTTGGTAACTGTCGGAGCGCTCTTGTTTTTTACGGCGATGTCAATTAGAACTTTCATTGATCATTACAATATTCCGAATAATTCCTCTTCACAAAAGATTGTTAACCAAGAAACAATCGATCAAACACAAGCACTTAATAACTTATTAACCAATAGCACAATAACTAACGACAATTTCATAGCACAGATTACTCAAGGGTTCACACTTTACTTCAATCAACATATTCCGGTAATTGTAACATTATATCTGCTCGGTATTTTATTCTTTGCTTTAAAACTAACGGGGGGATTCCTTTATTCACAAAGAATAAAACACTACCGAACCAATGCTGCCGAGGATATTTATACAAAGATTGTTTATCGATTTTCCAAACAGCTTAATATAAAACAAAAAGTTAAACTGCTTGAATCAGCAATGGTAAAAGTACCTGTAACAATCGGCTACTTAAAGCCTGTTATACTTTTTCCTATAGGTTTATTGAACGGAATGAGTTACACACAAGTCGAAGCAATTATCGTTCATGAACTTGCACACATTAAAAGAGCCGATTACTTGGTTAACTTCTTTCAATCTGTACTCGAAGTAATATTCTTTTATCATCCCGCCGTTTGGTGGATTTCATCTCGCATCAGAGATGAACGGGAAAATATTTGCGATGATATTTCTTTACAAGCAATTAACCATCCGGCTGAACTCGCAAGAGCATTACTGTATCTGAATCAATTTCAACCGGATCAATATTCATTTGCAATGAACGCAATAGGAAATAATAATCATTTAATAAGGAGAATAAAAAGAATGACGGGGGAAATTTATCACAACACGTTTAGAAGCAAGGTTTATATCGCTTCGTTAATGCTACTGGTAATAATTTCATTAAGTGTCGTTGCATGCAGCACAACAAACGGCGAAAGTTATTATCAAGACCGCAACAACATCGTTTATGAAGAAGATAATTACGGAGACCATAAATACATTAACACAAATAGACTCGATGATGAAAATCAAACTTATATTTTCTATAAAAGATTTCATGGCGAAAAATCGAAATGGGAAGCGACTATAGAAAACGGAAAATTAGTTGACTTATATAAAGATAATAATCGCGTTCCATCGAGCGAATACTATAAATATGAAGATATGATATTGGATGAAGTTGAGGAGATTCATTGGGAGCTTGAAAAAGTTCATGAAGATCTCGCTTCATTAAAGGAAGATCTCAAAGATCTAAAAATTGATCTGGGTGAAAACTTTGCCGAAGATATGAAACGAATTACCGAAGACATAAAATTTGAATTCGATAGTGAAAAATTTAAAGAGCAAATGATGCAGTTAAAAGAAGAACTAAGTTATATAGATAAAGAAAACTTCCCGTTCAATAATGATGAATTCAAAAGAGAAATGTCCAAACTTAGAGACGAACTGAAAGACATGAAATTTGATATTGATTTTAAGTGGGATTCGGAAGAATTTAAAAGAGAAATGAAAGATTTATCAAGAGAGTTGGCAAACATTAAAATCGATGTTGATTTGTCCGGTCTTGAAGAAAGTATGCGTGAACTAAAAGAAGAAATGAAAAATTTGGATTTCGATATGAGCGAGCTCAAAGCCGAAATGAAAATCCTTAAAGAGTTTACAACCGAATTAAAAGATGAATTAGTTTCCGACGGAGTAATTGAGAACTCCAAAGCTCTGAGACAATTAGAATTTGAAGACGACGCAATGTATGTTAATGGTAATAAAGTTTCAGATCATCTTTATAAAAAGTATAAAGAAATTTATAAAAAACATTACGGTGAATATCCTGATGGGAACTCTTTTAGTATAAGAGATAGATAGTAAAATCGATAAAAGTCCGCCTTTGCGCGGACTTTTATATTTTGTTTGCAACTATTATTTTTAAGTAACCCAAAAAATTGGCTTATCAATAAAACAACAAAACATATTATCCTAGCCGCGGAAGAAGTCCTTTAAACTCAGCGCTAACTTTCATGAAGTTAGACACGCTGAGTCCACAAACAGACTTTATTAGTTATTTCAATTAACTGTTAAAAAGGACTATTTAAAATGACATCACTAAAAAATTTAGGCTGGGATGATTTCTTTCAATCTCAACTCAATAAAAACGAAACACTTATTCCCGGTAGAATTTCTACGGAGAATAAAACTAATTACTTTGTTCATACAGAATACGGCGAAGTTATAGCTGAAGTTTCCGGCAGATTTTTCTTTTCAACGGATTCAAAAAGTGAATTACCCAAAACCGGTGATTGGGTCCTGCTTGATTATTTCGAAGACGAGAAAAAAGGTATAATTCAAAAAGTACTTGAACGAAAAACAAAATTATCACGTAAAGCTGCGGGAAGTAAAACCGAAGAACAAGTGTTTGCCGCAAATGTTGATTACGTAATGATCGTTCATCCGATTGACGAAAGCTTTAATTACAACAAACTCGATCGTCAGCTTGTTGTTGCTTATCAAAGCAAAGCCGAGCCGATTGTTGTTCTAAGCAAATCGGATTTGTGTGAAAACATTGATGCTATATTACAATCAATTAATGATAATCATAGTGTTAAACTTATTCCTACAAGTACCGTAACAAACGAAGGAATAGATGAGCTTAAGAATATTATCGAAGTCGGTAAAACATATGTATTAATCGGTTCATCGGGTGTCGGTAAATCAACATTAATTAATAAACTTTTCGGTAAAGATATTCTAAAAACTCAAGAAGTTCGTGAAATCGATGGCAAAGGAAAACATACAACAACTCATCGTGAACTAATTGTTTTGCCAACAGGTGGAATTTTAATTGATAATCCGGGAATTAGAGAATTGCAATTATGGAATTCCGAAGATGGATTAAGTAAAACTTTCGGTGAATTTTCCGAGTACGAAGACCAATGTAAATATAAAGACTGTACTCACACAGTTGAACTTGGCTGTGCTGTTTTAACAGCATTGGGAAAAGGTGAAATATCTAAAACACGATATGATAATTATTTGAAGATGCGCAAAGAATTAGAATATCTTGAAACCAAACAAAATGATTCCGCGGCGATGAACAAAAAGAAAAAATGGAAAAATATCAGCAAGGAAATAAAGAGATATT
>DSBF01000318.1 GCA_011049495.1 Ignavibacteria bacterium | reverse complement strand
GTATAATAAATTGTATAGTTTTAATTTCCAATCATCGCTCTTTACATGGATATATAAAATTACATCTACTCGTTCATTGAATTATTTGAAAAAAAGAAATCTTAAAAAGTTCATATTTCTTGATGACCCAAATGTAATGGAAATTAACTCAAGAGAAGATATCGTTCAAAGAACTGAAGATAAAGAGAAACTTGATAAGTTAAATACTGTACTTCAGAAATTACCTGCAAAGCAACGTGAGGTATTTATCTTGAGACAGTTTGAAGGTCTTACATACGAAGAAATTGCTGAAATAAAAAATAAAAGTGTTGGTGCTCTTAAAGCAAATTATTTTCACGCACTTAATAAAGTGACGGAGTTAATGGATGAAAAATAAAGATATTATACTGAAATACTTGTCAGAGATGTTGAGTGATGAAGAAAAATCACAATTTGAGCTTCGACTTAAAAGTGATATATCTCTTAAGGAAGATTATCATAAGATTATTGCTAAACTCAATTTATTAAATGAGCAAAACCAAATTGAAGATGATTCAAATTATTTTTCTACAATTATTCCAAGAGTTAGAGAAAAAGTTGAAAGTAAATCCGAAAGTAAAATTTTCAAAATTGCACCGGGAATTGCATTTGGAATTGTAGTTTTATTAATCTTTTTATTACAACTCTCGGAAAATCAACAAAATAATTTCTCGGAATTCGATATGGTTTCAGCTGATTTTTCTGCTCTTATCTTAGAAATGGATTTTGAGGATTTAAATGAATTTTTTGATAATGGTTATATCTATGATTATGCTTACTATAGTGATAAACACTCCGGCGCTATTTTTGATTTAATGATTATTGAAGAAGCCAACAATGAATTTGGTTATGATCCAATTGATAGTGATTTTATTAATAGCGAAATCTCTCTTGAACTTAAAGATATTACCGATGAAGAAATTGGAATTATTTACGAAGAATTATTAAATAAAAAAATCTTATAGAGGAAAAAATGAAAATACAATTATTGGTAATGATAATATTACTAACTGTAAATATGAATCTTGCCCAACCTTATCAAAAGCATGATAAGAACCCGAGAGAAAGAATGGAACAGTTAGAAAAATTAAAACTTCTTGAAGCTCTTGATCTTAATGAGGAAGAAGCAATAAGATTCATTGCCCGCAGGAATGAATTCCGTGATGAGCATAAAGAATTAATTCAAAAGAGAGATGAAATAATATTAAACATTGAACTTGCGATTGGTAAAAATAAAGCTGAAAATGAAGTAGATTATCAAAAAAAGATAGAAGAATTTTTGACAATAGAAGAGAAACTAATCCATCACAGAGCTAAATTCTTAAATTCCCTTGAAGATATTTTAACCCAAGAACAGATTGCAAAACTAATCGTATTTGAATTAAAATTTAAGCAGGAAATTCGTGACCTGATAATAAAGAGACGCGGTAGAAAATAGGATAAAATTTTACCTTTCCTTTTAAAGACATAATGTGATATTTTGGCAACAAATTTTGACATTCTGATTAGATGTGGTGCCCTCAAATGGTTGCAATTCTTTTTGGTTTCTACTATTTTCGATTCTGTTTTTTGCGGAAGTGGTGAAATTGGTAGACACGCTATCTTGAGGGGGTAGTGCCGTTCTCGGCATGCGGGTTCAAGTCCCGCCTTCCGCACCACAACTCATTAGCTTTATTAACAAAATCGGGTCATAAAATGAAAAAACTCATATCTCTAATTGGGATGATGTTCTTCTTAGTAACACTACTATCAGCACAAGGTAATGAAATGGATGCTGATGCTGCTAAAGCTTATAACGAAGGTAATAAACTTCTTAAATCGGGTGATTACCAGGGGGCAATTACTCAATACAATGAAGCTCTAAAGACTTCACAAGATTATAGAATTTATTATCAAAAAGGTGTAGCACTTAAAAATACCAGAAATTATAAGGATGCCATTGAGGCTTATAATGCTGCCTTAAATGCAAATCCGAATTTCGGTGCTTCTTACAATGGTCTTGGCGGTATTTATTACGCTCAAGGTGATTTCCATGCTGCCGCAGAAAATTTTAAGAAGTTCAAAGAATCTACTGATAATGCTAAGCAAAAAGAAATGGCTGATAAATATATTTCTCTTTCTTACACAAAACTTGGTGTAGATGCAAAACAAAACGGAAATTTTCAACAAGCTGAAAGTTATTTAAAACAAGCTGTTGAAAATTATAATTATGATGCGGCGTTTTTAGCTTTAGCCGAAGTATATGTTGAATCTGCTAAGTTTGAGTTAGCTCTTGAAGCTGCAGATAAAGCAATAAATCATAGAGATAAAACGCCGAAAGGTGCTCCTTACTATTATAAAGCAAGAGCATTTCAAGGGTTAGATAATAAAGAAAAAGCGATTGAAAATTATAAACTGTCCGCTCAAGATTCACAGTACAGAGAGTTGAGTAATCACCATCTAAAACAATTGCAGCAGTAAGATTTTAATAGATTAAAAAGAAGCCCCGTCATAAAAAAATGACGGGGTTTTTTATTTTAAAAACCGAATGATAAAGAAGCAGAAAGATTTATCGTTGAGAAAGTTTCTTCACCCTCTTCTTTTCCAATAAGATTATTGATATTATATTTTGCAGAGAAATCAATATCTATCATCGGAAGAATACCGATTTGTAAACCTGCCCCGAAACCGATTCCAGTTCTATTCTCTCCATCTACAGTAATTTCATTTGTTGATCCAAGAGCAGTGGCTTTATACTTAAACTTGCCCGAATTAGCATAAAAAAGATCAATTGCCGCATAAGGCGAAATTGGACCGGGTACAATTTTATATTCCGCACCAACACCCAATAATAATAAAGATGATTCGGTTTCAACTGAAGCAGTTGTGCCTCCGTCAATTGTTGCATTTCCTTCCCCGGTAAATTTTGTATAAAGAACTTGACCGGTTATTGCAAGAGGAATTATAGGTAATTTAAATCTTCCTTTTAATCCGAAGTGTGGAGCACTTGAAAAACCAGCTCCTCCTTCATTAATATCTTTAGTTAAGGCATCGGGTCCTTGGACTAAGGTTAACCCTCCGGTTGCAGAAAGAGAAATACTTTGTGCATTTGTTAAACCACCAAATACGAATAAAATCAAAAATATTGTAGCTGCTCTTCTCATATAGCCTCCAGGTTGAATAATATATTGTTCTGCACCTAAGTTAATAAAAATCTTTATTCAATATAATAACATAATCCAATCTTTTAGATGAAATTGGAAATAGCTATATTTGAAATCATTTACCAACAAATTCGTTTGTTTACAAGTTGATAACAGCACTATTT
>DSBF01000168.1 GCA_011049495.1 Ignavibacteria bacterium | reverse complement strand
ACCAAATGCTATCTTACTTGATAAAAGTGATAACCTTAAGAAAGGTGTAGTGAGTCAATTTCTTGTACCCGATGGAGCATATGTTAACCCTTTATTAACAAAATCTGTCCCTCCTCCTGTTACCGCTGCTACAGGAATTGATGCCCTTATTCATTGTATTGAAGAATACACAAACAAATTTGCTCATCCTATTATTGATGTTTATGCTCTTGAAGGGATTAGACTGATTTCAAGTTATTTGAAACGAGCTTATGATAATGGTGATGACGAGGAAGCCCGCGAAAAAGTTGCGCTCGGCAGTTTATACGGTGGACTCGGTTTAGGTCCGGTTAATACTGCTGCGGTACATGCTTTATCTTATCCGCTTGGAGGTGAATTTCATATCCCGCATGGATTATCTAATGCGGTTTTATTGCCATATGTTATGAAGTTTAATTTAGGAGCTTCAGTAGATCGTTATGCAAAAGTAGCTCTGGCTCTAGGCGCTGATACAGGAAAAGATAATTATCACACTGCACAAAACGGTGTTGATAAAATATTTGAATTATGTGAGCAGCTTAATATAGAAATTAAACTCTCGGCTCTAAATATTCCCAAAGATGCAATTAACAGAATGGCTGAAGGAGCAATGAAAGTCGAAAGATTACTAAAAAACAATCCCCGCACATTAACATTTGATGACGCAGTACAAATTTACAATGATGCTTACTGAAAAAGAGAGATATAATGCAGAAAAAAAAGAAAAAATATTCAGGAATTATTGTACCGATGATTACTCCTTTTAATGAAGATGGAAAAATTGATGAACAATCTGTCGATAATTTATTGCACTATTTTATTAACCACAAAAGCGATGTGTTGATATTTGGTACGACAGGTGAAACAGCATCGATACAGCAGAATCTCAAAAGCAAATCTTTCGAAAATATTGTCAAAAAGTTCGACAGTAAATTGAAACTGTATGCCGGCGTATCTGACAATTCATTTGAAGATGCGGTCTCAGCTGCAAATACATATCTCGATTTAGGGGCTGAAGCTGTCGTAGTTTTACTTCCGGGTTATTATCCCATTATTCCGGATCAGATGCTAAACTACTATGAAAAGTTTGCTGATCGAATAAAAGGGAAAATGTTTATTTATAATATTCCGGCAACAACTCATTTATCAATTCCGTTGGAAGTAATTGAAAAACTTAGTCATCATGAAAACATTATTGGAGTGAAAGATTCCGAAAGAGATTTGGAGCGATTGAATAAATCAATCAAGTTATGGAAAGATAGAGAAGACTTTTCACATTTTGTTGGATGGGGTGCACAATGTTTTAATTCATTAATGATTGGTTCCGACGGCATTGTACCAAGTACCGGCAATTTTGATCTCTCGTATTATAATAAACTTCTTAATGCTGTTGATGAATCGAATTCTAAAGACGGCGAAAAATTCCAAGAAATAACTATGGAGATTTCTGCTGTTTATCAAAAAGATAAAATTCTTAGTCAATCCTTACCTGCATTAAAAGTAATGATGAATGAAGCCGGTTTGTGCGGCACAGATGTTTTATTGCCTTTTACTCAACTGCCAGAAAATGAAGAAAAACAAATCAGAGTTTATACCAGAGAATTAATTGAAAAATATAATCTAATATGGAATTAAGGAGTCTCAACTGAATGCAGAATAATAAACCAATAATCGGCATTACAATGGGAGACCCTTCTAGTATAGGTCCCGAAATAGCCGTCAAATCTTTAAACCATCGAAAGATTAATGAAATTTGTAACCCGGTTATTGTGGGCGATGCAAAAGTTATTGATAAAGCGGTGTCTGATCTTAACCTGAATAAAAAAGTAAAAAGAATTAAATATATGAATGAAGCAAAATATTCTTTTGACACAATAAATGTATATGATTTGAATCTAGTTGATCTTGATAAATTAAAAGTAGGTGAAGTATCTGCTGCTTCGGGTGAAGCTGCATTTCAGTCAGTTAAAAAAGTGATCGATCTTGCATTAAGTAATGAAATTGATGCAACAGTTACAGGACCGCTTCATAAAGAATCAATTAATCTTGCAGGACATAAATTTTCCGGACACACTGAAATTTATGCTCATTATACAAACACAAAAAAATATGCAATGCTTTTAGTGGAAGAAGACTTGCGTGTTATTCATGTTTCTACTCATGTATCACTTCGCCAAGCATGTGATTCGGTAAAAAAAGAAAGAATTATTGAAGTAACAGAATTAATAAACGATGCATGCAAACAGTTTGGTATTTCAAATCCGCGAATAGCAATTGCCGCACTTAATCCGCATGCCGGCGATGGCGGATTATTCGGCGATGAAGAAATAAAAGAAATTATTCCAGCTGTCAAAGAACTAAAACAAAAAGGAATAAATGTAGAAGGACCGTATCCGGCTGATACTTTATTTGCAATTGCAAAAGGAGGAACATTTGACGGCTGCGTGGCTATGTATCATGATCAAGGACATATTCCTTTTAAGTTAGTTGGCTTTAATTGGGATAAAGAAACAAATAAAATGAAAAGTGTGAGAGGAGTTAATATCACATTAGGTTTGCCGATAATACGAACTTCTGTTGATCACGGAACGGCTTTTGAAATTGCCGGTAAAGGAATTGCGAGCGAAAATGCAATGGTGCTTGCTATCGAATACGCAGTACAAATGGTAAAAAACAAATATTCTAATAAATAACGGAAAACTAAAATGATTGCAGTTATTGCAGATGATTTTACCGGAGCAGCCGAAATTGCAGGCTTGGGTTTACGTTATGGACTTAAAGTGGAAATTGAATCTCATCTTTTTACTGAATCAGATGCTGATCTATTAATTGTTGCGACAGATACAAGGTCTAAGGAAGAAAGTGAAGCTTACGAGGAAGTATTCATTATTACTCAAAAACTGAAAAGTATTGGTTGTGATTGGGTTTACAAAAAAACAGATTCTGTTTTTCGGGGACATATTTATAATGAACTGAAAGCAATGCTGGATGCTAATAGTGTTAAAAAAGCTTTACTTGTTCCGGCTAATCCCGAAATCGGGAGAAAGATAAAAGACGGAATTTATTTCGTTGATAATAAATTTATTCACGAAACAAATTTTGCCGAAGATCCGGAATACCCGGTAACAACATCCGACGTTAAAACTTTAATGCGTACCAATGATAGTAACAATATCAATTTATTAAATGCCAATAGCGAAATATATGAAAGGGGAATCTCAATCGGTGAAGCTGTTTCCGAAAAGGATTTAATTGAATGGGCAGCAAAAATTGATAATACAATTATTCCGGCTGGCGGAGCAGGTTTCTTTAAAGCTTT
>DSBF01000381.1 GCA_011049495.1 Ignavibacteria bacterium | reverse complement strand
ATTATTTGTAGGTAAATAAATATGAGGTATATATGAAAAATCTTTTCTTTAACAGACTGCTCAATCATTGGCTGTTCAAAAATATTGCAGCCGGTTTAATTGTTGCTTTATCAGCACTTTCTGTGCAAAGCTGCACACACACAGTACAAGTGCCTAAAACCGTAGAAAAGGAAGTGCCTAATTATGAATGGGTAACAAAAGTAAAGTACACTAAAAATTATTCAAATTACTTTTCTAAATATACAAAACCCGTACAAATCGGGTTCATTAAAAGCAACAGTTCTTCTTTATTTAGCAGAATTTCAAACTCAGAGAAATCAAGAAAAAACTTTGCCGTTTATGATTATAGTGCAATGTTTGAATTCGCAAATGGACTTGAGATTAACTTAAATTCAATAAACACATTCCAAGCCAACAAACTAAAAGAATTCGGATTTGATTTTTATGTTGATACGAAGGTCAGTACTAATTATCTAAAATTATTCTTCTACGAGACATCACAAAACAAGCTGCTTTTTTCTCACGAGTTTAAGAAATCTTACTATGCGAGTGAGTTGCAGGATGCTACAAAATATTTTGAAGAGTTAGTTGGTCCTGAATATTATCCGGAAGAGGTGCAGGTTGGGACAAAGAAAGAGAAAGTAACTGAATACACTAGCAAAAGTGAACCGACTGTTTTTACAATTGTTATGACTTATGCTGTGCTCGGAGCTCTACTTTATTGGGCGATTGACTCTGGGGCATTTGACAAAAAAAAGGATTAGATGATAAATAAAAACCATGAACTCTAAACAAATTATGATAGTCAAAGATTTTAAGCAAATAAGCATATTCTTAATTGCTATGCTAATTCTATTTACTATCCAAAGCTGCTCCCGCTCGGTTAGCACTCCTAAACAAACAGAATTCAAAGTTCGTAAAACCGAATGGGTAACAAATGTAAATTGCGAGAAGAATTATTCCAGAGGTCCTGATTACTACTCGGAAAAAAATAAATTTTATTACAAAAACTTATATCAGAATTGATTAAGGGAAAAAACACATCTCATAAATAGAGGGAAATTAAGATGAGTGCAAACGAGATTAGCGGAATAATAAAGATCCTATCTGTTATTATGATAATAGTTGGAGGGCTTTCTTGTTTTTACGGTTTCCGTATTTTCAGGATAATAATGGCAGTACTTGGTTTTGTAATTGGAGGGTTATTGGCTCTAATTGCCGGCGCAAGTACATTTGTAGCGATACTGTGGGGCATAGTTGGTGCCTTACTATTATATTTTTTATACATATTAGCAGTTTTCTTAACAGGAGCTGTACTCGGTCTTTTGTTAGGTATAATTTTAGCAGGTTTGTTACAAGCATTTCAAGCCGTTTTAGTTTTTGCTATTCTTGGGTTCATACTTGGCGGTATTGCCGCTGTAATCTTAAATAAACTTATTATAATTCTTTCTACTTCGTTTTTTGGGGCTAACTGGCTTGTTTCGGGTTTCTTATATCTCTTTCTTTATAATACTAGAAAAATTATTTCACAGACTATGGGCGTAGCTTCAATAGACTATCTCGCAATTGCGCTTACACTAATTGTTTTTGTTATTGGTGTTTTATATCAATACGGTTTCTTCAAAGGAATTAAAGAGGGCAGATCGACCGATGAAATGTTCCGCGAAGTGAGAGCAAATATCAAATCCGATTATACCAACAAAACAAAAATATCGGGTTATGATGAACTGAGACCGGTCGGATTTGGTTCTCCATCATTTGAAGGTCCTTCAAACTTCACAAATGATTATAGAAAAGAAACACCGGCAACCTCTAATGATAATTACGTTACACAAGATAAGCCCAAACCCGAACCCGTTAGTGATTACGAAATTCCGCAACCACAGAAAGTTATTGATACGCCGAGACAAGTTCAGTACTCTTCACCGGTAAGTGAATCTAATACATCGTTTACGCAAATGGCAACAATCAAGGTGGCGAAGGTAGTGCCTCAAACACTAAAATTTGTACCGGGTTATCTTGAAGTAATAGAGGGCGCCGATAAAGGAAGGAAATTTAAAGTAGCGGGATATCCGACTGCGGACGGCAACGTTATTTCCATTGGTCGTGAAGAAATTAGAGGGGAACGATCTTATTCACACATACAATTATTGGAAAAGACTGTCTCGCGAAAGCAGGCGGAGATAATCGAACGAAAAGGAAGTTTGTATATAAAAAATCTCAGCGAAACTAATTTCACACAGTTAAATGGTAATGAAATACCCGTTCAAGAAGTATTTGAACTTAATAGCGGTGATAGAATAAAAACCGGTGAAGTTGAATTTATTTATAGGGCATAGAAAATGGAAAAAATAATTGCATTATTGCTTTTGTTCGTTGGCAGTCTATTTGCTCAACAGCCAATTCAATTCCTAACTAATATTCCTAATGAACTTGGAACCGATCAAACTCTTCAAATAATATTTACTGCAGATCAGAGTATAGTTCAAGAATACCGTTATAAGCTGCAAGTTCCCTTCTCTTGGAAAGGAGCTTTAAGTTATGCTATGAACACTTATACCGAATGGAGAAATTACGGCACTGAAACAGTAACCTACAAGAACTTTACTGCCGAAGGAGAATATGAATTTATTGTTGAATATAAGACCTGGACTAATACTAAGAGCAGCATTTCTAAGAAAATTAAGATTACAAAAAGTAAAATAGAGTACCAAGGACAACAGACTAATTATAGTCAAAGTAACCTAAGTGCAAATAGCGAAATTAGGATTAAATCCTATGAGTGTAGTAATTCATATATTGTGCTTATACCTCATTCTTACAGAAAAGAAAATATAATAAGCGGATTGACTGAAGCGGCAGTCTCGGATTTAACAGTGGGTAAATTTGTAAGCTTTGTTGGTAGTAGTTTAGGACTAAGCATCTCAAGTTTTTACACATCGTTCTTAACTTCACTTCCTTCAGTAGGTGCTGAAAACGTTTTTGAACTAAAGCTCCGGAATGAGGATAACTCGAAAACGTACATAAAGGTTAATCCGAATCAAGAAATACCGCTTTCAATAAATTTTTCAGTTGGTTCTCTGGTTCAACAATGGCTTTATAATGACTTTAAAATTGATATTTATAAACAAGCCGGAAGCAAACAGTATTATGATCCTAATTCACAATTTAATTTTTATTCATCGATTGAGCTTGTGACTCCTTCAGAATCCCAAAACTATTTCAGTGATATATCGGAATTATTTCCATACAAAGTCAGCATAATCTCAAAGCAAAAAATTAAAATCAACGAGCCCGGTATTTATAGAGTTAAATTAAACAAACAGGGAGATAGGAATATAAATTTAATAT
>DSBF01000296.1 GCA_011049495.1 Ignavibacteria bacterium | reverse complement strand
TGAAAAATTTTGTGAATCCATTGGCGAAAGAGTTGATGAGGAGGATTTTTATCAACTCTTGGCTAATGAAGGTTTAAAGCTTTCTAATCCACTATACCAACAACATTTAATGAAACTTTTTGGTGAAGTTTTTCTCTATATAAATGATGTTTTAATCTTTTCTAAACGCAGTCACAATATAGATTCAATCGACCGATTCTATATAGGTTCCGAAATAGGAATTATTGGAGGCATAGATGAATACTCTAAAAGTTATTTAGGATTGGAGTCTTATGATTTTAATTTTAATGTAGCTATCAATTCCAAAGAGTGGTACATAGACCAAATGCACATCCTTATGGTTATAGCAGCCCAGGTATACCTTGAAAACCCAGAAGAAGCTGAAAACTTTACTATATTTTAACGACCTCCCGCTTTTGCCAAGCGTCCTAGTGGAAAACTTTTTGGGTTTGTTGGAGCTGCACTCTTGCTCACTCTTGCTTGGCCAGCTTATCAAGTTGGGCATGGTATAAAGTTCAATTATGACTATAGACAACTGAGCCAAAAATATAATGTTTTAAAACAAGAAAATGACCAAATCAAGGCCACGATTACATCTCTTGAAAAAGAGAAAGTATCTCTTAATGAAAAGCGAAAGGCCCAAAGTGATCGTCTTGAGTTTCGAAAAAAACTCTTAAATGAAATCCATGATAAAAAAGCCAAATACCCCATGAAAGGTGTGATTATTCATGAGCTCGCAACCCTAATAAATGAAAGAGGCATCAAGGTTGAACAGATTCAAATCTTGGAAAATGAGCTCACTCTTTCTCTTGTGAGTCGCAATGAGAAGCGATTAACCGAACTCTTAAAAGATATCAGCCATCATGGTGATTATGCTGTTAGCACAAAAGAGATTGCTAAGCCAGAAGAGAGCCTCTTCTACTCAAGTGATGTAAGTGTAAAGGTAAAATAATGGATTCACTTTTTGAAAGATTAGACTCATATTTTAACTCTAAAAAACCAAGTGAAGCTACGATAATTATGCTTTTTGCAGCCTTATTTACAGCTTTTATTGCATATACTCTAGCTTTTGAACCAGCTGAAAAGTTTTTTAAGAAAGCACAGCGTAACTACCAACAAATGTTTAGTAAATACAATGACCAAGTCCAGTATGCCAACTCAATTACTGTAGGTGGGGACAAACAGTTTCATATTAAACGCCTTAATCAAGAGATAGAACAAGGAGTTATAGATTTAGAGCGCATAACATACACAAATGGCTATGTAGATAACAAATTAAAAGAGTTATCATATCTTCTTTTCAATGATAAAAATTGGGCTAATTTTTTAGATAATCTTGCCCTGTTAGCCCAAGAGAATAGAGTGGAGCTTGTCAATATATCAAATGAATTTAAAGAGCCATCTTTACAAAAAATTGAGCAAGTCCTAACGGTATCTTTGGAGCTAAAAGGTAGATATAAAGATATCTTAAAATTTATCAATGAAGTTGAGGAGAGCCAATTGGTGGTCGATTTATACGAAATGAATCTTGAGAGCGGTAAGCCACTCGAGGGTAAAGTCAAAATAGCAGTATGGGGGATGAAATATTGAAACCTTTACAAATGCTTTTATTCACAACTCTATCTTATGGACTATTGTTTGCTCAAACATCATCTAATAAAGATGAAACAGCGGTTTATGACACCCTTTTTGAAACAATCAATAAAAAGAGGTTTGGGCTTGAATCGACTGTTTTTGCCTCAATCAAAGACCCATTTACTGCACAATCAAAAGCTGAAATTGATTCGCCAGTTGCAAAGCCCGTAGAGATTAGATATACACTCTATGGAATCATGGAAAATAGAGCAAAAATTAACAATAAATGGGTTCAAAAAGGAGGCATGATTAATGACCTCAGACTTGTTAAAGTTACTAATGAAAGCGCCGTTTTAGCTAATGGTGAGCGCACACTTACGCTGACGCTATCTCAAAAAGGAACTCGTAATGTTGTTATCAATTCGAACTAATTTCAAAATCTTATGTATGGTTGCTCTATTAAGTGTAAATGCAATGGCTGATTCTAAAGCTCACAAGAGTTGTGATTACCGTATTTTTAACATACGCGTTAGTGACTCTGTTTCTATTAATGAGATAGTAAATCAACTCTCAAATATGTGTAATTTTAGTATTGCCATTAAAGACCCCCAGGCAAAATCTCTACTCAAAACAGAGCTTACTGGTGTTAATATCAAAGACATGACCCTCCATGAGGTTTTTGATCTTCTTTTAGAGGAAAATAACCTTAATTATACATATCAAAATAATATTCTTCGCATTAATGCCTTGGAAACTAAAACTTTTAAGCTCGATTATATTACTTCTATTCGTCAAGGCACAGCGATAATGAACGCTTCAGTATCTGCTACACCCATAGAAGAAGGTAGTGGTCGTGACTTGAGTGTAGCGTCAGAAAACGAAATACGAGTTGTAGAAGAGTTTAATTTTTGGGAGACACTAGATGCTGAAATTACTGCAATAATGAATAATGGCTTAGAAGATTACTCTGCGCCCTCTCCCATCATAAATCACAAAGCTGGTTTAATTACAGTTACAGGAACCTCTTCTCAGCTTGAGCGTGTTAGCACATACCTTGATAATTTGAAAAATAGACTTCATAAGCAAGTCATGATTGATGTTTCTGTTATATCAGTGGTATTGGATGAAAGCCAAACTACAGGAATTGATTGGAGCAAGTTTCAACTGGGAATCAATTTAGATCAAGATGGAAACCCAAAACCATCAAGCACTGCAACATTTCAAAATATTAGAAATGATGTGTCAAGCAATTATTCAAAAAATATTAATATTGTTAATAGTCTTACTTTTACCATGGAAGGTTTGCTTGATTTTCTTAGGTCTAATGGAGAGACAAAGGTTCTTTCTAGCCCTAAAGTTATTACAATGAATAACCAACAAGCTTTGATTACAGTTGGAGATAATATCAACTATCGAATTCAAGAAGATACAAGTACTTCTGATGGTGACAATATAAGCGTAACATATAATAATTATTCAATATTTATTGGCGTACTACTTAACCTTTTGCCTGAGATATCCGACGAAAACGAAATAATGTTAAGAATCAATCCATCAATCAGCTCTTTTAAATATGATGAAGATGATTTAAAACAAGATCGTTTTATGGCGCCAGATACGACCGAAAAGAAACTTTCTACAGTTGCTAAAGTTAATAGCGGCGACACCATTATACTTGGTGGCTTAATTGAAAACCAAAATGGAGTTTTAAATAATAGTGTACCTGTTCTTAGTGAAATTCCTCTTTTAGGCAATGCCTTTAAGAGTACGAAAAAGACTT
>DSBF01000293.1 GCA_011049495.1 Ignavibacteria bacterium | reverse complement strand
GTATACTGAATAAAAATATTAAAACCATCAATAAGCTCACGAAAAACAGCATCCATTCTTAGCCCCCAATCTCAACTAATGTATCACCTTCAAGCACGGAATCACCGGGTTTAACCTTAATTGAAATGATTTTTCCTTCTCTGTCGGCAGTAATATTATTTTCCATTTTCATTGCTTCCATTATAAGTAGTTTGTCGCCGCTTTTTACAACGTCACCTTCTTTAATATTAATCTCTAAAATTGTCCCCGGTAGAGGAGCTTTAACAAGACCGGCGCCTTTCTTTTCTGTAGGGCTGCTGGTTTTTGCACGGTCGGCTTCGGTAGATGGGAAAGCTTGCTCTCTAACTAACTTTGGAGTTTTTGTGGTTTTTATTTCTTGTCCGATTTCGACTTCGTATTTTGAACCGTTTACTTCAACTTCTGCAATGTTATCTTCGATGTTGAGTAACTCAACATTATATTTATTTCCTCTGATCGTAAACGTAAATTTTTTCATTTTCTTTCCTGTTTATCTTTTACCGGGGTATTGTCTAAGTCCGTAAATTTTTGAACTCCAAGGTGAATAAGGTTTTTGAACTTTCTTTATTGTGATTACAGTATTTTCAAAATCATGTATTTCTCTAAAATGTAAAATTAAAGCTGTTGATATAGCTGCGGTAACTTCACCGGAAAGATCAATTGTCTCGGTTTCTTCTGTTTCCTTTCCGGTTGATTGCAGTTTCTTTTTAATTTTATAATTGAGCAATCTTGTAACATTTACAAATGTTATAAAAAGAAAAAGTAGTGAAAGAAAAACAATGGTATAACCCAATACGGTAAGAATCAAACTATCAGTTGAGATGTTTGATATCTTAAACTGAAGATCGGGAATTTCTCCGGCAGCAGATCCCATTGTAGAAATTACCGTATCCTTTACCGCACTTAATGTATCCGAGTTTTGTATCAAATCATTCATCGTCTTCTCTTATAATGGCATATTCGAATGTTTCTTCGGTGGATTCTGATCTTTCTTTGTGTTTAACATTTGTAATGCACGAATAACTCTAAACCGGGTATTACGCGGTTCAATAACATCATCAATAAAACCATACTTAGCAGCAACATATGGATTAGCAAATTTTTGTTTGTATTCTTCTTCTTTCTCGGCAACAAAAACAGCTCTTGCGTGCTCATCTTCAATTTGACTTAATTCTTTTGCATGAAGAACTTCAATCGCTCCGCGTGGACCCATAACAGCAATTTCTGCAGCAGGCCATGAATAGTTTATATCTCCTCGTAGGTGCTTGGAACTCATAACATCATAAGCTCCGCCATAAGCTTTTCTTAATATTATTGTTACTTTAGGGACTGTGGCTTCACCATATGCAAAAAGAAGTTTCGCACCGTGAAGAATTATTCCACCATATTCTTGAGCAGTTCCCGGAAGGAAACCAGGTACGTCAACTAAAGTTACAATCGGAATATTAAACGAATCGCAGAACCTAACGAATCTGGCAGCTTTCCGGGAAGCATTAATATCCAGCACTCCTGCTAAATAACTTGGCTGATTTGCAACAATGCCAACAGATTGACCGTTGAATCTTCCAAAGCCGGTTATGATGTTTGGGGCATATCTTCTTTGAACTTCTAAAAATTCATTATAATCTACAACGGAGTGAATAACATCTTTTACATCGTAAGGTTTGTTTGGATTTTCCGGAATTATTTCATTTAAAACATCATCAAGTCTATCGATTGGGTCATCGCAAGGGGCTAATGGCGGATCTTCTAAATTATTTTGCGGCAAGTAGCTTAATAATTTTCTAATTAATAAAATGCCTTCGTTTTCATCTTCGGCGACAAAATGAGCGACACCGGATTTTGTACCGTGGACACTTGCACCGCCTAATTCTTCTTCGGTAACTACTTCGCCTGTGACGGTTTTAACTACTTTTGGTCCGGTTACAAACATATAAGATGTGCCTTTGGACATGATTGTAAAGTCAGTCAATGCAGGAGAGTAAACTGCACCGCCGGCACAAGGACCAAATATTGCGGAAATTTGTGGAATCAAACCTGAAGCTAAAATATTACGTTGAAAAATATCAGCATAGCCACCGAGACTTTTCACACCTTCTTGAATTCGTGCACCGCCGCTATCATTAATTCCGATAACCGGAGCGCCAACCTTCATTGCTTTATCCATTACTTTACAAATTTTCTGAGCATACATTTCGGAAAGTGAACCGCCGAAAACCGTAAAATCCTGTGAGAATATATAGACTAATCTTCCATCAATGGTGCCATAACCTGTAACAACTCCATCGGAAAGGTAACTTTGTTTATCAAGACCAAAGTCAACGGTACGATGAGAAACAAACATATCAAATTCTTCAAAACTTCCTTCATCCAAAAGAAGATCAATTCTTTCGCGAGCAGTATATTTACCTTTTTTATGTTGAGATTCAATTCGTTTTTCACCGCCGCCTAAACGTGCTTTTGCACGCATCTCCATCAACTCTTGAATCTTATCTTGTATCGCCATTTTATCTCCGTTAAAAAAAATCTAATTTTTATTCTGCTTTTTCACAAAACTCGGTTAATACGCCAAAGGTAGACTTCGGATGTAGGAAAGCAATGTTCATACCTTCCGCACCCTTACGTGGATTTTTATCAATAAGCTGGATACCGCTTTCATCAACTTCTTTAAGAGCTTCTTCTAATTCCGGCACGTTGAAAGCAATATGATGAATTCCTTCTCCTTTCTTTTCAATAAACTTACCGATAGGTCCTTCGGAATCAGTGGATTCTAATAATTCAATTTTTGTGTCGCCGACTTTAAAGAAAGCTGTCTTCACTTTCTGGTCTGCAACTTCTTCAATTGCATAGCACTTAAGTCCAAGGACGTTCTCATAGTAAGTAATAGCTGTATCTAAATCCTTTACGGCAATTCCAATATGTTCGATGTGAGTAATTAACATATATACCTCAAATCAATGAATATATTCTAATAACAATTAGTGTGCCTATTTGCGAAAAAATATTTTTTTACAAAAAACAGCACATGCTTTATATAAACAAAATATTTAGAAAGTATCATTAAATCAAAATCAAAGCAATAAGGAAAAATTTCTCAATAATTGGAATGATTTTTAGAATATGAAAAGAATAAAATTACCGGATATTCTTGACAAAAAATTAATTTAAGTATATTTTTACTGCTCGTTTAGTTAAAGATTGTTCTTAATTAAAGTATGAAATTTATTCCGCGTTAGCTCAATGGTAGAGTCCGTCAGCTGACGGATTAACCGAAGGGTTGTATAAGAGTTCTTAGAAATATTGGAAATGAAATGAGTTACTTTACTTATGTACTTTTTTC
>DSBF01000051.1 GCA_011049495.1 Ignavibacteria bacterium | reverse complement strand
CTAAATATGAATTATTCATAGATGCAAAGAGTATGCTATTCTTTGATGTTAAATCAACTTGGTACGAACTTTATCTGCTGCAGGAAGAAATTAAAATAACCGAAGAGAATCTAGAAATTCTTAAAACATTGGAAAGGCTTGCAATCAATAGATTAAAAAGCGGCGGGACAAGTCAAACAAACAGTTCAAAAAGTTCGGTAATGAAATCAGAACAACTTTCTTCTTCATCAAACACTTTGAGCGGAATGAGCATGAGTAATAATAGTACAAGCTCAATGCCCGTATCCGGTAAATCAAATATGAGTAGTATGTCTACAATGAGTTCAGACAATTCAATGATTGATGTACTGCGTATACAATTAGAAATAAATGAATTAGAAAATCAGTTAAAGCTCTTAAATGACAGTGTGAAGACTTTACTGGTTAGATTTAATAATTTATTGAATAGACCAAATGATGAGTTTGTAAATTTACCTGACACAATTTCCATAGCACAGCTACCGTTAGCAATATCTGAAATACCGAATAGCATCCGCACACAAAATCCAATGTTGAGAATGCTTCAAAAAGAAGAAGAAGCATTCATCGCACAAGAAGAGATGAATAGAAAAATGAGTTACCCGATGATCGGTCTCGGTTTGCAGTATTCTATCTTTCAACAAAGACCCGGGTCATTGATGGAAGCGAATAATATGATTATGCCAATGACAACAATCAGTATTCCAATTTGGCGTGGTAAGTATGACGGCGCAATCGAGGAATCAAAAATACGACAATATGAGATCGGTCAACAAAAACGAGATGCAATCAATCAATTAACTAATAAATATGAGGATGTACTAAAAAATTTCAAAGATGCAGAAAGAAGAATTGATTTGTACAAAAAACAAACAAGCATTGCAAAACAGACTCTTGACTTAATGATTGTTCAGTATTCAACATCGGGCACTCAATTTGAAGAAATCCTTAAAATACAACAACAGCTATTTGACTATCATTTGAAAAGTGTTAAAGCAGTTGTTGACCGGAATCTATCAGTTGCAATGATTGATAGATTAATTGGGAGATAACAATAATTTATTGAAACAACAAATTTTTAATAAATGAGATAGACATTATGAAAAACTTACTTCAGAATAAAATTTTACATTATACATTAATTCTTGCCTTTGGATTATTGCTCGGTTGGTGGATTTTTGGTAGTTCGGGAGAAGAATTACATCAACATAGTGAAGGTATAGATAAAGAAACAATCTGGACATGCTCAATGCATCCTCAAATCAGGCAAAATGAACCGGGCAAATGTCCACTCTGCGGAATGGATTTAATTCCTTTAACATCAAGTAATGATGCCGGGTCAGCTAGTCCGTTCATTCATACAATGTCTCCCCAAGCTGCTGCACTTGCAAATATTCAAACATCTAAAGTTAGTTACACTACACCTGAATATGAAGTTTATCTCACAGGTAAAATAGCAGCAAATGAACAAAAGCTCGCATCAATAACTGCAAACTACTCAGGCAGGATAGAAAGGTTGTTTGTTGATTTCACAGGACAGAACGTAAATAAAGGTGAGAAGATGGCAACCATTTATTCACCGGAATTAGTAACTGCACAAAGAGAATTAATTGAAGCCGCAAAGAATAAGCAGATCAATCCTTCACTATATAATGCAGTTAGGGAAAAGCTTCGCTTATGGAGAATTACTGAAAAACAGATTGACACTATTGAATCCAGCGGTGAAGTATTAACTGAACTCGATGTTTATGCAGACATTTCAGGAATTGTAATTACCCGCAATGTTTCAAGAGGTGATTACGTTAACAAGGGCAGTGTTCTCTTTGAAATTGCTGACCTTAGTTCAATATGGATAATGCTTGATGCTTACGAACAGGACCTTGCCTGGGTAAACGTCGGCAGTAAAGTTAATTTCACTGTGGCATCTCTTCCCGGTAAAGAATTTGCATCCACCGTAACTTTTGTTGATCCAATTATAAATCAGCAGACAAGAACTGCATCCATTAGAGCAGAAGCAAGCAACCCCAACTTACAATTAAAGCCCGAAATGATTGTCCAAGGGAAGATAATCACAAAATTATCCTCTCAAACAGAACTCAATGGAAGATCATTAATGATTCCTAAGACTTCAGTATTGTGGACGGGCATCCGATCGGTCGTTTATTTGAAAGTTCCTAAAACAGATTACCCAACATTTGAAATGCGTGAAGTAATTATTGGACCACGAGCAGGTGATTTCTATATAGTGGAAAGCGGACTTACCGAAGGTGATGAAATTGTAACAAATGGAATTTTTGCAATTGATGCAGCAGCTCAATTAAGCGGTAAATACAGTATGATGAACAGACCAGTCAGTAAACGGATTTTTGTTCCTGATAAATTTAAATCGCAGTTGACTGATTTAACTAAACGTTACTTCGATTTAAAAAATGCTTTGGTCAAAAGTGATTTCATTGCCACAAAAAATACCGGCGGGAGAGTTTCTCAATCATTACAAGCAGTAGATATGAAATTATTGGATGATAATGCTCATCATCAATGGATGGGCAAAGAGGATCAATTGAGAAAATCGATTAAAGCAATCTCAAAAGCAAAAGATATTGAAGAGCAGCGAAAACATTTTGAAACTTTATCCGAAGCACTGATCGAATCTGCCGAGCTTTTCGGATTGACTATTGATCTGGTTTATGTTCAATTCTGCCCAATGGCTTTTGATGATAAAGGAGCTTATTGGTTGAGTGAATTTGAAGAGATAAAAAACCCATACTTTGGTGATATGATGTTAACTTGCGGAGAGGTGACGAAAAGAATAAGTTCCGTTGACAGTTATAAAGAAAAGAATGATAAACCGGTACAACCAACAGGACATAATCATTGATCCGGCAAATCAGGCAATTAAATTCACTTTACTAATTTGCAAATAAGTCAATGTTTTATAAATAACTATATTTGTTTTTCCAATTCAAAAATTATTCAATATAATGTGGCTATATGGCGGGTGACGTAGCAAACGTAATTCTTACAGCAAAAGAATTAGAAGTTCATTTTGGAGAACAAATTATTCTTGACAAAGCTTCTCTTAGTATTCACGATGGAGATCGGATTGGTCTTATTGGCAGAAACGGTGCGGGGAAATCTACATTCTTAAAAATAATAACCGGTTTATTAGAACCAGATGCCGGTGAAATAAATAAGATGAGAAACCTCATAATTAGTTTTTTATCGCAAGAATTTTCACTTGATGAACAAAAAACTGTTTATGAAAATATAATAAACGGTACAAAATATGAGCTCTCACTTATTCACGAATATGAAAATCTTCCGTTCGATTCTCCTAAAAAACATCTGCT
>DSBF01000033.1 GCA_011049495.1 Ignavibacteria bacterium | reverse complement strand
CCTCAGGAAGTTGTAGTACTCTGGAGTGATAAATTATATACAAAGGAATTTATTATTAATGATGAAGAAGTAATTAATAATAATTTGTTGATAAAGAATACTGGTGGTAAAATTGTAGTAAAGGAAAAACAACCTATCGAATCAAATAAGGTTTTATATTCTGAATACAGCGTCAATACAGAAAATTCTAATTACTTATTAAAAGAGTATAGAGGCAAATATTTATCATTAGATAGAATTAATTGGGGGGCATCCCCAGGTGCTAGAGCTTCAGTTGAGCAAGAGTTTTTCTCTGTCCGAAGACTTTATAACGTTAATCAGCCATTAGTATGTGATTACTTAAATCAAAAAAGATTAGAAAAAAATCTAACAAAGAATAGTTTTACTGAATTATTTCCAGCAAATTACAAGCATACTGTGAACCACTGGTTAAGAAAAGATTTTGGTGGTTCAGTTCCTGTACCAGACGATTGGGAATTAATAAAAAAACATCTAGACATAGATGAATGGATGACAAATTATGTTTGCAAAACTGCTTTGAAGTTACAGACTGTCGGAACTTCAAAATACAAAACCCCTGAAGATTTTATGAATGAGAAAGAAATTAAGAGTTTAAAATTGCTATATGAATAAATTACTATTCTTTAGTTACATTTCTTTCAATCATCTTGCTGAAGTACAATAATATACTTTATAAATTTGCGCTTTAAAATAAAAAAAGAGACTCAAACAAGCCTCTTTTTTCTTCACAATAAAATATGATTTTTACTCTTTAACCTGTTGTGCAATGCTGCCGATTGCCGAACGTTCCATTTTGATTTTCACATTATTTCCCACATCAATAAGAACGGTTTTTTCATCAAGTCCGGCTACTGTACCATGAATACCTCCGCTTGTGATAATCTTATCCCCTTTCTTAACTTCGGATAACATTCTATCTCTTTCTTTAGCACGTTTCTGCTGCGGGCGAATAATCATAAAATAAAAGATCGCAAAAATAGCACCGAACATAATTAGCGTACTAACCATACTACCGCCGCCATCGCCTTGAGGAGCCATAGCTAAAATCCACTCCATTTATTCCTCCTTAATTGAATTTATATTTATAGATAATTTTTTAACAATTTCATTCTTCCAATCGAAAAAAGACCCTTCAATTATACGGCTTCTTGATTCTTTTACCAAATTTAAATAAAACGATAAATTATGAATCGTACCGAGTGTAAGCGCAAGAATTTCATTAGCAATATAAAGATGGCGTAGATATGCACGGGTAAAATTTGAACAAGTGTAACAATCGCATACAGGATCAAGAGGAGTATGATCATCTTTATACATTGCATTTCTAATAGTTACAACTCCTTCCGATGTAAATAAATATGCGTTTCGTGCATTTCGGGTAGGCATTACACAATCAAACATATCAATACCTTGTGCAATTGATTCCAATATATTTTCAGGTCTTCCAACACCCATTAAATAACGCGGTTTATTTTCGGGAATTAAATCTGTTGTGAAATTAGTAATATCATACATAGTTTCAGCAGGTTCACCTACAGCCAAACCGCCGATTGAATATCCGTCAAAATCCAATTCGATCAAATCACGAGCAGATTTTTCACGTAAATCTTTATAAACACTCCCTTGAATTATTCCGAAAAGAAACTGCTTGTGATCATATAGTGCTTCGGAATTATTAAAAGCTTCTTTATTAAGAATTGCCCATTTACTTGTAAGCTCTTGAGATTTTTTTGCATAATCATAATCACATGGATAAGGCGTACATTCATCGAGAGGCATCAAAATATCCGAACCAATACTCCGCTGAATTTGAATTACTTTTTCAGGTGTGAAGAAATGACGTGATCCGTCAAGATGTGATTGAAATTCTACTCCATCATCTTTTAGTTTTCTTAGTTCAGCAAGACTAAAAATTTGAAATCCGCCGCTGTCGGTAAGAATTGGTTTATCCCAATTCATAAATTTATGCAGACCACCTGCATTTTCAAGAATTTCTGTCCCGGGACGCAGATATAAATGATAAGTATTGCCCAAAATTATCTGTGCTCCAATTTCGTTTTTCAGCTGCTCTGCAGTTACTGCTTTAACAGTACCTTGAGTACCGACAGGCATAAAAATAGGAGTTTCGACCTTGCCGTGCTCCGTTTCAAAACACCCGGCTCTAGCCTTACTTTTAGCGTCTTTGTGTTGAATTTCAAATTTCATTACGGTGCAAATATAAATTATTTTTTAGTGATAATCTTCGATAAATCTTGATTTGATATCTTCGGTAGGTATCATACACTCTTTTCGAATTCCGAACCATTTGTAACGATTATTGGCAATGAAATCATAAATTGCATCTCGAGTTTTTTGTGGAAAAATTTTTGCAACAATAAAAATTCTCCAATACCACTTAAGTTCTTTTATTATTTCAATTACGGCATTTGACTTAAGGTAATATTCATCATTAATAACCAGAATAATCGAATCAATTTGTTTGGGGATGTTTAACTTCTCGGTAATTAGTTTGCCATAATCGGATTGCAAAGGGGAGAAATTAAAGACTTTCTTAAAATCTCTCTTAATTAAGAAATTAACACTTCCGTTGCAAAGGTTACAAACTCCATCGAATAGAATTATCTTCTTATTTTCTAAATCAATTTGTCTTGCTCCCATCGTAAATATTTTATTCCTTATGTAAGATATAATCGATTTGAGAGTTTAATTCAGTAGAAAATTGTTTGTAAGATTCCGGCTTTCTTCTATTTAAGTAAAGGAGCAACATCCCGGGTAAAAGAAATCTAATTTCGCTTTTCATTCGTTCTGCTTCGTCCATTTTTTTGATATTATTCTTGATACAATAAACCCATTCTTCCATAGTTAGTCTATCGATAAAATTATAAATCAAATCTAATGTAGGTTGTTTTCTTGAAATATCATTCGGCTTTTCCAGGTAAAACAATTCAAAAATACCGGGATGCTGCACAAAAAAATTTGCATAAGCAATAACTGTATCCTTAATCTTATTAAGTCCCCTCTCCGACTTTTTTGTTCTTGCTTCAATAAATTCTTCGCATTCTTCTTGAAAGTCATTAATGCATTCAAATATCAGTTCATTTACATCACTGAAGTAATTATATAAAGTAGCATAAGAATATCCAGCACGTTCGGCAATGTTTCGTACACTTACGACTTTTAATCCCTCCCCGCGCAAAATTTCTTTAGTAGCTTGAATGAAATATCCCTTCATTCTTTCTTCTTGAACTGAATTTTTTCTCATATTAACATCGTTCTAAATAATTAACAATATTAATATATTGAACACTGTTTACTTTTTCAATAAAAATATTAGGGAATGTGATTTTTCCCTAATAT
>DSBF01000119.1 GCA_011049495.1 Ignavibacteria bacterium | reverse complement strand
GTAACTCATAAAAAAATAACAGATACACCCGCAAGAGAATTTTCTGATTATGAGATATACTTGGACGGAAATAAATTCTCTGAGACATTTAAGGTTATTGATGTTGAATAATCGCTCAATAACAAGGAAGAAACTTTATGCCCAACATAAAACTATTCGAACAAAAGCAGATCCGTTCAGTATGGAATGAGGCTGATAAAAAACTTTATTTTGTGGTTGAAGATGTAGTTGCTGCTCTTACTGATAGCAGTGACCCAAAACAATATGTAAAAAGAATGAAACAACGCGATCTGGAGCTAGCCAAAGGGTGGGTACAAATTGTACCTACCCTTTCAGTTAAAACACCCGGTGGTAAACAAAAGATGAGCTGTGCTAATGCTCAGGGTTTATTAAGAATTATTCAATCAATACCCTCTCCCAAAGCAGAGCCATTCAAACTCTGGCTTGCTAAAGTTGGGCAGGAAAGATTGGAGGAAATAGAAAATCCCGAACTTGCACAAACACGGATGAGAGAAATATACAAAGCGAAAGGTTACTCTGACGAATGGATCGAAAAACGTGTTCGCGGCATTGCGGTGCGGGATGAGTTAACAAACGAATGGAAAAAACGTGGTGTTAAAGAAGGTATAGAATATGCAATCCTAACTTCAGAAATCAGCAAAGCTACTTTCGGATTAACTCCATCACAATACAAATCATACAAAGGTTTAACAAAACAGCAGGAAAACCTTCGCGATCACATGACCGATCTTGAATTGATTTTCACAATGCTTGGAGAAGCTGCAACAACTGAAATTGCACGCAATAAGGATGCACAAGGATTCCCAAAAAATGAAAAAGCCGCTGTTGAGGAGGAACTGTAGCCGGCAACGCAAGAAAAGATTTGGAAAAGAAGTCCGGAAGAAAAGTTGTAACAAGCAAAAATTATAAAGCTCTATCGGAAAAGAAAAATCAACAAATTAATAAAGGTAAAAAATAGAACTCATGTTTACCGAAGACGATTTCATAATGATCAGCGCGCTTCAGCATTACGTGTATTGCCCCAGGCAATGCGGACTGATTCACGTTGACGATGTTTGGCAGGAAAATCTTTTTACAACACGCGGAAATATTCTTCACGAAAAAGTAGACACCGATACTTATGAAACAAGAGGAGCAATAAAAACGGTAAGAGGACTTCGCATTCATTCATACAATTACGGTATCGTTGGTCGCTGCGATGTTGTTGAATTCCGTGAAGAAAAATCCGGCAAAGTAATTCTTCCGGTTGAATTTAAATCCGGCGAACCAAAAGAAGATATAAGCGATAAAGTTCAATTGTGTGCACAGGTTCTTTGTCTCGAAGAAATGCTTAATACAAAAATTACACAAGGAGCATTTTTTTATGGAAAAATTAGGAGAAGAAATACCGTTGAAATTGACCATGAACTGCGTACAAAAACGGAAAGTATTATCAATTCCGTAAGAGAAATTGTATCAAGTAAAAAGGTCCCTCTTGCAGAGTATGCAGCAAAATGCAGGAACTGTTCATTGCAGTCGGTTTGCCAACCAAAAGCTATGAACAGCCGCAAGTTGAAAAATTACATTAAAGGATTATACACACTATGAAAAAACACTTGAATACACTTTACATCACATCGGAAGATGCTTTTGTTCATAAAGAACGGGAAACATTTGTCGTAAAAATTAATGATGAAAAAGTTTTCCAAGCGCCTATACACTCGATTGAAAATATTGTTTGTTTCGGGTTCAAAGCAATAACGCCTGCGCTAATGGCTTATTGTGCTGAAAACAATGTAGGTATTAGCTATCTATCTATGAATGGAAAATTTCTTGCACGTGTTTACGGCGCTCAAAAGGGGAATGTAATTCTTCGCAAAGCCCAATATGCGGCTTCGGATGACGAACTGCAATCTCTACTTATTGCACGCCCAATTATAGCTGCTAAAGTATCTAACTATCGTTATCTACTTTTAAGGCATCAAAGAAATCACCCTGAACTTTCACCGGAAGCTGTTTCACTCGTTGCCGATGCGATGGCTAATAGATTATCAAAAATTGAGAAAGCTGGGTCTTTAGACGAACTTAGAGGTTACGAAGGTGAAAGCGCAAATTTATACTTCAGTGTGTTATCTAATCTTATTACAGCTCAAAGAGAAGATTTTACTTTTACACAAAGATCAAAACGTCCACCGCTCGATCCGGCAAACGCACTTCTCTCTTTTACTTATGCAATATTGGTTAATGATGTTCGCTCGGCTTTGGAAACCGTTGGTCTGGATCCACAAGTTGGTTTTCTGCATCAGATAAGATCAGGGCGCCCAAGTCTTGCACTTGATTTGATGGAAGAGTTTAGAGCATATATGGGCGATAGAATTATGCTGAACTTAATTAATCTAAAGCAAGTATCAATAAAAGATTTTGATATAAGAGAGTCAGGTGAAGTACGTATGTCTGATAATGCGAGAAAAGCATTGCTTACAGCATATCAAAAAAGAAAACAAGAAGAAATAACCCACCCGTTTCTTGGTGAAAAGATGACAATAGGTTTATTACCGCACATACAAGCTCAGCTATTAGCACGTTACATTAGGGGCGATATTGAAAACTATCCGCCGTTTTATTTGAAATAAATTTGGGTTGGTTAATTGTATTTAATTTTTCATTTGTAATTTTTAATTGAGAGTTTACAATGATGGTCGTAATCAGTTATGACGTTTCAACAAAAACTGCAAGCGGGAAGAAAAGACTAAAAAAAGTTGCAGAAACATGTTTGAATTATGGGATCAGAGCACAGAATTCGGTATTTGAATGTGTTGTTGACCCGGGTCAATGGGAGGTTCTTAAGAATGAACTTCTTTCAATTTTTAATTCGAGTGAAGATAGCCTGCGGTTTTATTTTCTTGGTGCAAATTGGCAGCGAAGGCTAGAACGGCACGGAAAGGAAAAAAATCTTGGTGTTGAAGACTTGCTGATTCTTTAATATAACTTTATCGCTAAGCTAAGCGAACATGAAATTTCCGGTAGGTTAGCAGTTGGAATAATTCCAATAGAATATATTTTGAAAGGGTAAGATGAAAATTTTCGTCAAATTTTTCTATGTTAGCGTTGAACGATATAGAACACACTATTTTATAAGTAGTTAAAACAGTAGCAGTCGCACCCCATACGGGTGCGTGGATTGAAACTTAGGTATGCGTTGGCTAAAAATTTGAAATCTTTGGTCGCACCCCATACGGGTGCGTGGATTGAAACAGCTTATCGAGGTAAGTCTTAACTTCGGCTGTTTTGTCGCACCCCATACGGGTGCGTGGATTGAAACATTGATAAAAGAAATTTTTCTTCGGCATTGAGTTGTCGCACCCCATACGGGTGCGTGGATT
>DSBF01000151.1 GCA_011049495.1 Ignavibacteria bacterium | reverse complement strand
TTAATAAGTTTATAGACTTCTCTATTTGCATTTGCGGGATTGAGAATGCTTCTGTCAATAATTAGTGTATCAATTGCTTTTTGAATTGCTTCATCGGGAAAGTTTGGATTTAGTTTTCTTAGAACCGGGAACAATTTTGATATAAGCACTACTTGGGATTTATTATCTCTTCCAAGAGTTGAGTCTGTACCGAAGGTTTCATCGAAACAGTTCTTATGAGAATAATCTAAAGATTTGAATACTTCGATTGCCGGTTGTTCAATTAGTATGTCTTCGGTATAATCATGGGGCATATATACTGTACACCTATTTGATTACAGAAATCACCCAACTTCTAAATCTATCGATATGCTTCTTTAATTTCTCAATATCTTTTTGACCATAAATGTCACCACTGTAAGAGACAGAATTTTTATGGGCAATAATCTTATTCAATTGCAATAATGCTTTCTTGCGCTCCTCGGAGTAGGCAACTTTTTCTTCAATTAGATTTACCAATTGTTGATGATCTTCTCCTTTACTCTTTACCCCACCATATTTAATAGTTACTGCATCCCCATATGCAATTGCGGCGTGAACTATTAGGACGCCAGCCGCATTCCAATACTCGTGTTCTGCTGCAGTCTCAGCCCCTTTATAAAAGTTGTCGGCTACAGTTTTATAGTTACTCGCTTTGCTTTTTTCCACAGTGACTGTTTTAGCACCTCTAGGCATCTATAATCCTCTCTAAATTTTTACCTACTACTATTTCACCTTCTTCAATTATTTGTTTAACCGGAGTCTTTCCCTTTCTAGCTTTGGCTATAAAATCATTCTTGCCTAAATAAAGCGGCGATAGACTAACTCCGTACTTTTGATATAATTTCGTGGAAAGCGAATTAATTATTTCTTCTAAGATTCCAAGGTTTTTCTTGTACTCATATATCAGGCATAAATCTAAATCACTCTCTTCGGTTTCCTCCTTGCGGGCTACACTACCGAATATTAACGCACTGACCACTTTACCTTTCAGCTTGGATTTGATCTCGTTTCTAACTGCTCTTTCAAACTCTTCTTCACTCTCCAGCAAAGGAAGTATTGAATTCTGGATCAAATAGCTTTCTCTGTTTAATGAGAATAAATGTTCTCTACCCCCTTTGATGCTTTTAACCAAACCAAGATCTTCAAGGTGGGAAAGAGTAATTAAACTATTTTTTGCGGCTAAGCCAGTCAAGCGTGCAATCTCCCGCCCGGATATTCCGGTTGTATAATATTTCAATGCCCGTAACACACTGATATTTGATTTACGAGCGAATACTTGGTCTAGTACTTTATTTATTCTCACTTTGCCTCCGTTACCTTTAAGTAACATATGTTACGTTTAGGTAACAAAGATAATTATTTAGAAAAGAATATCAAACCGCATTAATTCAGAGCTTATTGCTATTTCCATCTCCTCAATATCGATTACTCCTATTTAATTTATCAACTTTGATACTTGGCGCCAATAATAAAGAGAAAAATTCGGCATGCCTTTAATCATTTTTGTAACGGCTTTATATTTACCATCAGTTATATGAAACTCATTTGGATCATAATCTTTCTTGTCAATCTTTTCAATATGAGTGTAATCGTTCATTAAAAGTTTAGCAGCTATAAACGCTGCTTTAGCGGAGTCTTCAATTGCATTGTACATGCTGTACTTAGGTTCTGGAAGAAATGGCGGGATTTTTTTTACTCCGGAATGAAGTTCTTCATATTTCAGAAGCGCGTCATCTTTATTCTTATTTTGCATAGCGAGGAGGTAAGAAGTATTTATCGTATCTAGGAGAATTTCATCCATGCTGAAATCTTTCTTTTGATAATCTAATTGTGTTGCAGCAATCCTATTAAATGAATCAGCAACTACATTAAAATCATCTGCTACATGGAATAATCTGCCTAAGTCAAAAAGTTGTTTTATTATTTGGAGATCTTTATTAGAATTATATTTTATGCCAATAGTATTTGGGGCAAATGCCGTAAGTTTATCGCCGGTTAATGAATTTATAGAAGGTACCTTAGTTGTTGTATCGGGCTCACTTGTATTTAGTAGTACACTCTTAATCGGCGCTTCTATTATCTCGGGATAAGGTATTTCATCAAAGACGACATCTAGAAGTATATTATTTTCAGCTCCGTCAAATTTTGATATATAGAAAATATCATAATGAGCTTTGGGGAATCCATCCGCAAAGGTTCTATTTTCATCGCATTTGAAAGAAGTAAAACTAGAGCTGGCAATTATTTCCTCAAGAATCTTTTCCATTAATTCCGGATGAGCTTTTTTGTAAAGTTCTGCGGAACGCAATTCTTCAATCCATTCTTTGCTTAATGAACTTTCATTAATCATTGAATATTGTCTCTACTTTATTGTGCAGATTTTCTTTCAGATATTTTCGTAATTGTTCTTCCTTACCTCGTCTTCTTGCATAGTGGAACAGCTTTGTGAAATTAACCGTGTGTTTTCTGATTGCTTCTTCATAAATTGTTTTTAGTTCATTCCCTTGGTACATGTAGAATGTTTTTTTGTCGGCGTACAAGTCAACTAATATTTTTTCGAGCTTAGGTATAATGATTTTATTTACTTTTTTCGTGGGAGCTTTTGTTATCAGATTCATTACAATTATTGGATTATCCGAGCCAATTACATAATTCTGAATCTGCTTTTCATCCGGTTTAATAAACACATTTTTGTAATTCAGTTCTTTTAACTTATTAAACAGATGTTCCGTAAGCTCATGAGAAATTTCCACAATGTAAAAGTTTTGAAAGGTTTGATGACGCGAATAATTATTAATCCAAGATGTTGACCAAACAGATACATTTATATCAAAGAATGCGGTATTAATTGTTTCATACAGCTTGGATAAGAATGAATCTATATTGGGCTTAAACGGCTGCTTATCTTCTACTTTATAGATTCCTTCTCCGACTTCTTGAATTAAATGCTTCCTTTTCAAATCATACAACCGCCAGGTGAAAGTGCTCTTTTTAAGGTTTGGCTCATATTGTCTATAATAATTGAAAACCTCCTCACGTGTGAAAGTATCGTATTTCCGGAAATGTTCAGCCAGTTCCATATCTATCATATTTTTCTGCATTTTCTAATTATGGACAATATTTTAATTTATTGTCCTATATTTGTTCTAATAATAGACTAAATATAAGATAATTGTCCATTATTTGCTAATCATTATTAATAGGTATATCCATCTCTTCAACATCTATCTCTCTGCTCATTAGTTTTGGGAGAAGTAAGTCACGGACTTTGCGGAGATTGGAATTCTTTTTTGTAAGATTTTCAATTTCTTGATCGAAGTTTATTACTACTGAATTATATTTACTCTCTAATTGATTACTAGG
>DSBF01000590.1 GCA_011049495.1 Ignavibacteria bacterium | reverse complement strand
AAGTGAAACGGCTATAAGAGGAAGAAGTTTTTTACCCTTTCGAATCTGGATAACTCCCGCCGCAATTGGAAGTATTGAAATAATTATTGGGAAAAAGGCGGAATACAGAAACCAAAATAAAACTACAACCCCAAGCCCGCCAATACCGGCACCAAGTAAATCTGAGAAATATAACTTACCGATTGATTCGGCATATGAAACATAAATCAAACCGATAGCTAAACCGGCAAAAAAGAATGGAAGAAAAAAAATAATGTATGTAAAGACTAATTTGAAAATATGTGATGTTTCGGCAAACAATAAAAAGGTATCAAACCTTGCAAAATCAGTTTGTGATAATGGAACCGACAGTAAAATAAATATACCGGAAAGAATCATAGTGAGCGGAATGATAATAGTTTTATTTTCGACAAACCACTTTTTAAAAATTGATAATACCGTTCCGGCTGTCCCAAAACCAAGTAATGCAAGGGAGATAATCATAAATGCAAAATGATTCCATTGTGTAATCGATAATATCTGCATCAATGTAATTTGGAAAGCTATAACAGCTGCGGAGGTTAGCGAGATTGAAAAATAGAGTCTTTTATTCATTACTATCTATTGAAATGAACGTTTTGTTAAATCGAATTTCGTAAATAATTATTCTCGTGTAAATGGAACAAAACGAACCGGCATCATACTTTTTGTTTTTATTTTTCCGTTTTCTTTTTCCACAAGCATTAAATGTTGGGTTAAGAACGGAGAGCCGACCGGTATAATCATTTTACCGCCGTCTTTAAGTTGTTCAATCAACGGAGGGGGAATATGTTCAGCGGCTGCCGTAACAACAATCGCATCAAAGGGGGCATGCTCTTCCCATCCGAAGTAACCATCACCTTGTTTAACGGATATATTTTTATAACCAAGTTCTTTTAATAAATACTCAGCTGATACGGCTAATTGCGGAACTATTTCAATTGTATAAACATGTTCAATTATTTCAGCCAATATTGCAGCTTGGTATCCCGAACCGGTTCCAATCTCTAATACTTTATCTGTTGGTTTTGGTTGAATGATTTCAGTCATATAAGCAACAATGTACGGCTGGGAAATTGTTTGTCCGTACCCAATTGGAAGTGGTCTATCACTATATGAAGAATTAATTAATCGATCCGGTACAAATTTATGTCTTTCAACATTCAGAAATGCCTTAAGTGTATTTTCATCCTTTATACCGCGTGATTTGATCTGCCCATTAACCATACTTATTCTTGCTTTTTCAAAGCTATCCTGGGTCTGCAAAGAAAAGCTGATTGTCAGAAGTAATATGGTGATTAATTTAATCATAGTGATATTCAATTATTGTTTGAAAAAACAAATTTATTCTACGGAGTAATCATAAATATAACAATCTTAGCTTTTAACCCAAGGATAAAAGGAATCATTAATTAAATTTGAAATGAGGGGGTCTCTTTTTCCCAAACAAAAAAGAATTAGTTAAGAAGTATAATAAAGGCAAAATAGACCCTTCTATGTAATTATATAAATATTCAAGTGATTACCCGCTATAGTTTAGATATGCGAATTGCCAGATAAATTTAATCGTTTAACCTATGTAAATAAAATTTATTATCCTTATATCCTTTATTTATAGCTCTATTATTTACTTGACAAAAAGCTTCAGCATAATTATATTGGAAACAAGTTAAACGTTTAACTGAGAATACGAATGGCAGCTACTATAAAGGATGTTGCTTCAAAGGCGAAAGTTTCTATCGCAACAGTTTCATTAGTTATCCACGATAACGATCGCATCTCACCCGAAACAAAAAAGAAAGTTCTAAAGGTAATAAAACAACTCGACTATCACCCGTCAAAATCTGCTCGCGATTTAGTATCACAAAAAACCGGCAACATTGGTTTCATTTTAACTGATGATCACTTTTTACGAACCGAACCTTTTTATACAAGAATATTTTTAGGAACAGAGTTTGAAGCAAGGGATAGTGGATTTTATATTCTTCTAACAACAGTTGCTTCCGATTATAGCGATAATGATCCTCTGCCAAGATTTATTCTTGACCGAAGTGTTGACGGTGTAATTATTGCCGGGAAGGTGCCGCATAACCTGATTGATAGAATTGCTAAGTATAAACTTCCGTTAATTTTTGTTGATTATGTTCTCGAAGGCGATGAATACCCGGTGGTGTTGATTGATAATATTCAAGGGGGAATCCTCGCGACAAATCATCTAATTGATTATGGTCATAAAAATATTGCATTCATCGGCGGTGATATTCAACATCCGAGTATATATAACAGGTTAATGGGTTACTCAAGAGCACTTGAGAATGCAGGCATTAAGCATAATGATAAATATATCCATACAACTTCTCCTTATCCCGATAGGCAAAATGGTTATGGTGCCGCAAAAGTATTATTTAAAAAGAATAAAAACATAACAGCCGTCTTTGCTTGCAATGATGCTATGGCTATAGGTGCTATGCATTACTTAAAAGATAACGGTTACCATATTCCGCATGACGTTTCAATTATTGGTTTCGATGACGTTGAAGTTGATTTAATGCTCGATCCGCCATTAACAACAATTAGAGTCCCTAAAATTGATTTAGGAACTGAAGCATTTAGATTAATGATGGAAGTCTTGAAGAACAAAAATACTAATAGAAAAAAAATACTTGTCCCGGTTGAATTAATAATTCGCAAATCAACAAAGAAATTGTGAATAATATATGTTAGCTGCCGTTTATAATGGTGTGAATCAATTAGATTTATTAGAACATTCAATACGACAATTAAAAGGCGGTGAAGTTCTTATTAAGGTTAGTTATTGCGGAGTATGTGGTACTGACCATCATATCATATCTGGAAAAGCTCCTGCAAAAATACCTGTTATTTTAGGGCATGAATTTTCCGGTGTGATTGTAGATAAAGCCGATAATGTAAATGAAATTCAGATCGGTGATAAAGTTGCCGTCGATCCGAATATCTTCTGCGGAAAATGCAAATACTGTAGAAAAGCCATGGTACACTTTTGTGAAAATCATCATGCACTTGGAGTTACTTTAGATGGTGGTTTTGCAGAATACGCGGTTGTTCCTTCATCTCAAATATATTCACTTCCCAATGAATTTGATCTTTCACTCGCGGCATTCGCTGAACCTCTTTCTTGCTGTTTGCGAGGAATTAAACAAGCAGATATTAAACCCGGAGATACTGTTGCTATAATTGGGGGTGGTGCAATTGGTTTAATGATGATTCAGCTTGTAAAGTTATCCGGCGCTGCAAAAGTAATTCTTGTTGAACCTATTGAATCAAGAAAAAAAATTGGTTTAAAGCTTGGTGCCGATATCGCATTTTCTCCAGACGATAAAAATTTAGTT
>DSBF01000254.1 GCA_011049495.1 Ignavibacteria bacterium | reverse complement strand
TTTCAGTTTAACCGCCCGGCACTATTGTAAATTTATATAATTCGGAAAACGAGTTTGGAATATTATTATTCTTTGTATAAGTATAAACCCGCCAATAATAATCTACATATGGTTCAAATGTAACATTTCTTATTGGAACCGATATAATGCTGTTTGTTTGATTACTCGAAAAATTTAATTCTACTTTTGGACCGTAAATTTCATTTGTTTGCAGTACTAATTTATAATCAGCAGGAAGTGAAGTAGTCTGTATTTTAAATTCTGCAAAATAATTTAGCGATTCGTTGTTCTGTGGAAAAATTTGTTTTGGTTTATCTAATAAGAGATCGCTGACTTCTGTTGATGCTTGACTTTTTAATCCGCCCTTATCAACCGATATTATTCTATAATAATACTTCTCTAATAACTCAAGATTCATTTTATCAGTATAAGAATAGTTTTTGCTAATCCCGATAAGCGACCCGGAATCGGGTAAAAAAGATGAATTCTTCTGCCGGTGAATTTCATAGTAATCAACATCGGTACTGAATGATGGGCTAAATGTAATTTTGATTGTGAGTGAATCATCCCAGTTACGTGCATTTATATGAATATAATAAGGCGGAAAAGGTTTGAAAATATTTTTAGGAGTTGCAAATACCGAATCCGACATTACACCTTCATTACCGAATTGATCAACAGCTGAGATTTTGTAATAATAAGTTGAATCATATTCAAGACCATAGTCGAAGTAATATATTGCTGTGGTTGAATCAATTAATAAATACAAATCATCCGGGTCTATAGTCCTAAATATTTTATAGAATTTAATATCTTTTTCTAAATTATGATTCCATTCGATTCCGATTTCGCCGTCGTTTGCTCTAAAGATACGCAAGCCAGTCGGTTTTGCCGGTGGTATACCGTCATCAACAATTTCTACCGGTGTATCGCGATCGCAACTAAAAAGTAAAAGTAGAAATACCGCAAAAAATAATTTAGTAATTGAATTCATCACCTTTTTGGGGGATAGTAACATTGTTAAACCCTATTTCAATTAATTTATTTTTTAGTACGGATTGATGTTCACTTTCACCGTGAACTAAAAATAAATTTTGGATTCTACTTTTATCGAACTGATTGCAATAATCTAACAATTCATTTTGATCGGCATGAGCACTAAAGAAATCTAATACAATAACTTCAGCATTTAGTTTATATACATCCCCGAATATTTTTACTTCCGGTTCTCGCTCGGTAATTCTTCTGCCCAATGTATGTTGAGCTGAATAACCAACTATCAAAACAATATTATTAGGGTCTTCTATATTATTAAGTAAGTGGTGCTGAATTCTGCCTGCTTCACACATTCCGCTGCTCGAAATTATAATCGCAGGTTCTTTTAGATCATTCAAATTTTTTGATTCTTCGGTTTCGGTTATATAATGGAGTTGATTAAAACCGAACGGGTCTTTATTCTCAAGTAAATATTTTGCCGTATCATTATCAAAGCATTCGGGATGCATTCTAAAAACTTCGGTTGCGTTTACTGATAAAGGGCTGTCAACATATACAGGTATTCTTTTTACTTTACCGCTTTCAAATACATTATGAAGAGCGAAAACTAACTCTTGTGTTCTACCCACACTAAAAGCCGGTATAATAATTTTCCCGTTTCTCTCAAGTGCTTTGTTAATTATTTCTATTAATCTTTTTTCGGCATTAACAGGGTCATCATGAAATTTATTGCCGTATGTGCTTTCACATATTAACAGATCGACAGGCGGAATTTTTTCGGGGTCTTTTAAAATCGGTAGATTTGGTCTACCGAGATCACCGGTAAAACCCAGGTTTATTCTTTTGCCGTTTTCATTAATTTCGATATGTGTAACTGCTGAGCCTAAAATGTGCCCGGCATCTACAAATGAAAAAGAAATATTACTATCAATTCTAAATGTGTGATAATAGTTTAGTCCGACAAATTTTTTTAATGTTTCTCCGGCATCAGCTTGCGTATAAAGAGGTTCAAATAAATTCTTGCCTTGCTTGGCTCTCTTTTTATTAACAAACTGAACATCTTTTTCTTGTATATGCGCACTATCCATCAGCATAATTTGGCAAAGGTCTCTCGTGGCAAAAGTTGAATAGATTTCACCTTTAAATCCTTTTTTAACTAATGACGGGAGATTACCTGAATGATCAATGTGCGCATGCGACAGAATTACAAAATCAATTTCTTTCGGATCGAACTCCGGAAAAGTTTTATTGATTTCATAAGCTAATTTTCTTTTCCCTTGATAAAGTCCGCAGTCAAGAAGAAATTTTTTCCCGGCGGCTTCAATTAAATGCATTGAACCGGTTACCGTTCCTGCTGCACCAATAAATTTAATCTGCATAGAATAATCTTTATAATATTCGGAAATGATTAAACCGTAGATTTAATTTACAAAAATAGTAAAGAAGTTTGTGCGGAAATTTTATGCTCTTATAATGCGATAATTTTTGTAACCGTGATAAATTTCTCGTGTCGCAGTTTTTAGAACTGTAGCAGCCGGTACAGCGAGAAGCATCCCTAATATTCCCATTGCTTGACTACCGACTAATATTAACAAAATAATTAAAAGTGGATGAATATCAGTTCCTTTAGAAAATACATTCGGTTGAATGTAACCATTATCGAATGTATAAATGATAACAAACATCAAAGTTATAGATGGCAGCATCGAGAGATCACCGAACTGAATGATTGAAATTAGAATGGCAGGTAAACCACCAATAACCGGTCCAAAGTATGGAATAAGATGACCGATACCGGCAATAGCACCAATCGTAATAGAGTTTTGAATTCCTAATATAGTAAGACCGATTGTAGCCATAAAACCGACAATGAAAGCGTCGAAGATCCAGCTTCTTACATATCTACCAAGTTGATAAGAAATTTTCTTAATTACCCAGTAAGAAACTTCAAAATATTTATTAGGCATCACGTCAATAATGCCTTTAACAATTCTATGCTTATCCTTAAGAATAAAGAACGTAAGGAAAGGAACAATAACAGCGATTGCAATCACCGAAATAATGCTTGTAACTATAACACTGATATTATCAATGGAAGTAAAGAAAAGATTTGAGAAGAAATTGCTAAGCTGATTAGTGATTTCTTCTGCACTAACAAAAGGTAAAAATTCTTCAATTGTTTGGTTAAAATCCCCGAGAACCTGATCTATATTATCCTTGCTTAAATTTCCTGCTATTACATTCATTTGTTTTGCTATTTTCGGAATTAGCACTGAAAATCCAAATCCAATTATTACGGCAGTTATAAGAAAAACAAGAATAACAGAGAATAACCGATTGAATCCATTTTTTTCAAAAAACATGACGAGAGGATTTAAAATAAATGCTAGTAA
>DSBF01000520.1 GCA_011049495.1 Ignavibacteria bacterium | reverse complement strand
TACAGCACGCAAAAAATTTATCAACTATTAACTGCATTGCTTTGTGCGAGCGCATCTTTCCGCTCATTGCGCGGCGAAGTAAATCTGCTTCTTCCAGCGAAAGTCCCACAACGTGATGCGCAACTTTGATTACATCTTCTTGGTAGATCATCACACCATAAGTTTCACCGAGATATTTTTCCATTTCAGGAACGAGATATTTTCTTCGTGAAGGATCTTTGTGACGCTCGATAAACTCTTTCATCATTCCGCTTTCGGCAACGCCGGGACGAATAACCGAGCTTGCCGCAGTGAGCATTTCAAAACTTTTGCAATCGAGACGTTTGAGAAGCGAACGCATTCCGGGACTTTCAATGTAAAAACATCCGATAGTTTTTCCGGTTCGTATTAAATCGTTTGTCGCCTTATCGGTAAAGACTTTGTCATAATCGAACATATTGAAGCCGGTCTGTTGAATTACTTTGGGAATCCGGTCAAAAATCCTTCCGAATTTTTCCGAATTCGGCAGTTTATAATCCGCCATATTCAGCAAAACTGACTTGCTACTTTCATACGATTTATTGATATTTATAGTGAACATTTGGACACTATAATACGAATTGATTTTGAATGTTTCAAGAAGAAAAAACAGAGAATTTTGAGCGAAAATGGAGAAAAGGGGAGATTGAGTCCGAGACTGTCATTCAGAGGGAGCGTTTTGGGCGACCGAAGAATCTCACTCTAAATTTTGCAGAAAACTTGGGGTTAAGTTCACGCAAAGAACGTAAAGATTTCCGCGAAGTTCGCGGAGGAAATTATAAGTTACCAATCTTTTGGTTTAATAATTTTTGTGTTTGGAATTTGATTTGGAAGTTGAGAAGATTTTAGAACACCTGTTCTAGCACGCTTAACGAAGTCAGCGTGCTTCATTAGTTCTTTGGAAGGATGACCTTTCCCCGGCATAATTAATCCAAGTATTTTATCCGGATGATGCTTTTTAACTAATCTCATAGACTCAGCTAAGTCACTGTCATTTGAAACTATAGCTGCACACTCATAATTATTTAACCAAGCATCATTGAGTAAATGAACTGCGATATTAACATCCGAACCCTTTTCTTCAGTCTTGATAATCTTGACGGTTCGTTTATCGTTTTCCGACTCTACCAAAGGAGCATAGACTTCGTGAGTTAAAAAGTGACCATAATAAATTTCTATTTCCGGGATATGTGTTTTCAGCGCTCTTATAAATGTTTGTTGCTTAATTGGTTTTTGCGGATTGTATTTCCCGGAAACCAAAGCAGTAAAATATTTTATTTGAACAATTTGATTGTGAGAGCTAAGTAGTTTTTGAAAGAGAGATTTGAAATCAACCCATTTGTAAGGTGTGTTTTTGACGGCGCGATAGTAAAAGTTAAAGCCGTCAATATAAATTATTGTTCTCATTTAGTGTAAATGATATTTAAAAAAGCAAGCCCCGAGAGCATCGGGGCTGCGCCCTTGGTCGAAACCAAAGGGGTGGTTAAATCTGATATCAAGCTAACAAAGTTTAGTAAAATATTCAAGTCATTAAATGTGTAGCACGAGCGGGCGGCAATTATCACTATGAAAACAATATTCCACTTAGATATGGACGCATTTTTTGTTTCGGTTGAACGAAACTTAGATCCTTCGCTCGAAGGAAAGCCGGTTATTGTGGGCGGTAATCCAAAAAGTGGACGCGGAGTTGTAGCTGCTTGCAGTTATGAAGCACGGGCTTACGGACTCCATTCGGCAATGCCGATAAAAACTGCTTATCGATTATGTCCGCACGGAGAATATATACGCGGACACGGCAAAGAATACAGCCGCTACTCGAAAGCAGTAAAAAGAATTCTTCAAAAATATTTCCCGATTGTTGAACGAGCTTCAATCGATGAATTCTATCTCGATTTTACCGGATGCGAAAGAATGTACGGTCACCCGGAGGAATTTGCAAAAAAAGTACAGGAGGAAATTTGGCATCAACTTCATCTCCCGTGTTCAATCGGAATTTCAAGCAACAAATCAGTTTCCCAAATAGCATCCGATTACAAAAAGCCCAAAGGAATAACCTTTGTTCCGCACGGAAAGGAAAAAGAATTTCTAGCACCACTCCCAATTGAAAAAATACCCGGTATTGGAAAGGCAACTTTCCCGATCTTACGTGCAAGGGGATTCAAAACAGTCGGTGATATTGCAAACGCTTCGCAGGATTATCTAGCAACATTACTCGGTAAATACGGCATCGCACTTTGGGAAAAAGCAAACGGAGAGGGAAGCACACATTTTTCAACCGAACACGAACGAAAAAGTATTTCGAAGGAAACAACATTTGGGGAAGATATAGTTAACAAAGAAAAAATTGAATCGATTCTTTTTGAACTCGTTGAAGAAGCCTGCCAGCTTTTGCGAAACGAGAATTGGCAGACTTCAACTGTTTCGATAAAATTACGTTACTCGGATTTTGTAACGTGGACTCGTTCTAAATCATTACAAGGAACGGATGACGATAAAACAATTTATAATGTTGCGGTTGATCTTTTTCGTAAAGCATACACACGAAGAGTAGGTATACGGCTTATCGGAATTCACTTAAGCAAACTTGAACACTTTACGGAGCAAGAATTACTTTTTGAAGATGAAGAAACAATTAGAAAAAGAATGTTAAGAGCAGTAATGAAAATCCGCGACAAATTTGGTTTTGATGTAATTCATATGGGGCGGAATGTATGAGTGCTTATGTAACCGTCGGCTTTATGCCAACGTAATTGATATAAAAACTATTAAAACAAAAATCCGCAGACGTAAAGTCTGCGGTTACATAGTTCTTTAAAGGGGAATCATAATCGGCAGCGGCTTGGTGATTTCTTTTGCGCTTGAGATAGGAGCAATTATTGTAACCGGACTAAATTTATTACCAATATCATTTTGAATAATTACAGCTGGTCTTGCTTTGCCGATTTCTTTGCCAACGATTGGGTCAAGATTTACTAAATAAACATCTCCGCGAAGAAGTGGAGTAACGATACCGGTTTTACTCTTTATCTGCATAATTCCACTCTTCTTGAGATTTAGAATAATAATCGTAATTGGCTTTGTAACCGTCTGTTAATCCCTGTTCGGTTTTTTCTTTTTCAATCTGCTCGATATATGCTTGCAGGGCTTTGCACGTTAATTCGCTCATTGTTTGATTTGTTTGTTTGGAAATTTTCTCGACTCTTTCGGACAAATCACGATCAACAAAAAAGCTGAGTCGTTCTTTCTTGGTTTTAATTGATGGCATAAATAATTCCATTGTCATTTTTATATGAATAAATGTGTGTAAAAATTTTTGCAAAAACAAGGTAATGTATTTGTCTATTTCCCCTTAATAAATGAAAAAATGATAAC
>DSBF01000142.1 GCA_011049495.1 Ignavibacteria bacterium | reverse complement strand
GTTTTATTTCCTTTGTCATAAACTTCGATATGTGCCGCTGATTTATTAATTATGCTATCTTTGCCGGAGCCGCTAAAAATTCTAATATCTATTGAACTTTCATTCTCTCCGTATATATCAAAAATATCTTTGCCCTCTAAGCCAAATAATCTAATTTCATCTGTTTCGTCTTCATAAAAAGTACGTGAATATAATAGCAATTGACCTTTGTTTCCATTCTCTACGTTAAACATATTTACATTTATTGTTCTATCGTCTGCTATTTTTATATCAAAAAATTCTTTTTTGTTTGAACCTACAATATCAACTTCAGGAGAAAGCATTTCGTAGTATTCAATAATATATTTATCCAGATCTTTAAGCCGGGCTTTTAACTTAGAAACAATTTCTTTACCTGATATTTCGTAAACTTCTGCCGGCATATTATGAATTGCCTTATCAATAATTTCATCAGATATTTTTTCTTGAACAAATTTAGCTGCATTCAACCAATCTTCTTTTGATAAATCCGATGCAATAAATCTATCCAAATGTCTTGCCTGAAACATTAAACTTCTTAATCCGGATATCTCATAACCAAAATCTTCGCCGCTTTCCTTTGCCCATTCTCTATCTGCTAACCAAGGAAGTACGCCATCCCATCTTGAAAAAACATGGTCCCTGTCACGTGGCATAGGTTTATAAATTCTTTGTTCGCCGGTATCAAAACCAACCCACTGCCAATTATCTTCGTGCTTACCCCAATCACCAACTAAAATATCGAAAGCTCTTGCAACCGCAAAATTCTTTGAATCAACTCTGTTTTTATTATCGTTAAAAAGTTTTCTAAATAGTTTATTACTTTTAACAATATCATCCGCTCCGGCGAAACCTTTCTCATTTTTTTCAGGTGCGGTAGGATTTTCTTCAAGCATACCAAGCATATTTGCAAATAATGGTCTATAGTTCCCAAGTTTAGGATCATCCGGCATTACGTAAAGCTTAGGATGAGCATGTATAATATCAAGCTCATTCAACAAGATATCGGCAGCTAAAGCTCCGTAGGGATGTTGAGTGGATGTTTGATCTTTAACTACCTTTGCAACAAATGTATTTCGTAATTCATAATCTAATGCCTTTATTGGATCCTTGTTAACAGAACGGAATGTATATCTTAAACCATCTTCACCAATAAATTTTAGAGACAAAGTTTGTCTGCCTCCTCCCTTTTTTAATACTTTTAACCCACCCTTTGTTGTATCTAAATTTAAGTATGGAACCTCAACTTCAGCAGTCCATGAGTCTCTATAGTGATCTCCCATAAAAAATCTTTTCAAGCCTCCTGCTTCGTATTCTGCTCCGGCTTGTACTTTAACAGTTTTATCAAATGTGTTTAAACTTGCCGGATTAATAGCGCTGGTATTCAAACATGGAATAAAAGAATAATTAACAGGTAAGTTATTATCAGGGTATTTACAAGCTGATTCAAACAAAGTTAGATTAATATTACCGTTCTGAGAATTAAACGAATGAAACTCGGATGAGACTTTTCCATCGGCATGATAAACAATTTCAATTAACCCGGCTTCACTTTTTGAAAAAACAGTTTCATCCAAATCAGCAACGTACTCAGCAGTTTCCGGAGCTCCGCTATTTATAAAGTAATTTCCATCTTTCTCAATAATTTGATGATTCTTTTCATGTCCGCTGACATATATAAGCGAGTTATAATCTGATATAACATTACTCAACAACTCTCTAAACGGGTTGAATCTTTCATTAACGATATCATATTTATTCCCAACATTTTTCCTAAATGCCGGATAGAAACTTCCTATTAATGGTAAGGGAATGTATAATCCGCTTGATAAATCCGTTAAGGGAAATATATGTTTATAAAATGGTAAGTGTCCGCCATACTCCCCGCCGGAGATTATAGGATGATGACCGGCAATAACTATATTCTTATCGGTGTTTTCGTTCAGAATATCTTCGAATTCTTCTTTAAAGATATCAGTATCAGAAACTTTGCAGTTACCATTTATTGAATTACCTTTTCCATAAGGATGATTCCACCATTGGGTATTCATTGTTACGAGAAGAAGATTTTCGCTTAGTTGAAATTCAGCCGGTCCGGGGCATCCATCTTTAACTGCCCAAGTAACATTATCGATCTTTAATGACTTAACTAACTCTTCAAGCTGTCTTACTCTTTTCAATCCTTTATCACCGGAATTATCCCAATCTCTATCTCCGGGTATAATTACAATTTTTCCTTTTTCGAATTTTGCTAATTCATTTAGTACGTACGATAATCTTATTGAATCCTTTGCAAAACCTTTTTTACTATAAGAAGTTATAAGATCGCCGTTTATAATTACTGCAAAAGGATTTCTTTCTTTAATTAAAATATTGATTGTACTTTCAGCAAATTTTTCAATGCTGCTGATATCTGAAATATTAGATAATAAATAAACACTGAAATTTTCACTTTGTGCAGAAACAATTTTTGAAAAAATCATTAGTATAAGTATTATTGCTATACCGTTTGGTATTCTGATTTTGCGGTTTACTTTATTCAATTGCTATTCCTGTTAAAATTTATAATTAGGCTGATGATAAAATAAAATTATCTACTAATTTTCATTGTCGGATTTTAGACACCAATCAAGAATTTGAATAATAATAATGGGTTAGAAATATACGCGTAATTATTCCATTAGCTTATCATTTGTTCTTCACAAAATGATTTAAATTTGCTTATCACTTTATGATACTTTTTCTTAAAAATTGGTAAGATTAATTTTGATTTTATTTTATAAAACAAATTTATTGACCTTTCATTACCAATAGCATTAACTTCCGGTAATTTAATAAAATAGGCAACTTTGGTTTTGTTTCCATCTTCAAGTAGAAAATAATCAATAGTAAAATATATGTGTTTCTTAACCTCAATCTGTTCCGAATATTTAATAATATTATTCTCGCGTTGATTACCAATTGTTTTGAAATTCAAACTGCCCTTATCAAACAAACATGAGTGAGTAGCATTTACTCTATTAATTTTATCCTTTGTAATAACATTTTTAATTTCGGGAACCCATTTCAATTTTGCATCCAAATCAATAAGTTTATTATGAACAATATCTATGGGTGCATTTATTGTAATAACGGATTTTAAGTTTTTAAAATCAATCGATTCACTTAGTTCTTTTTTGATTGAATAATCAATACTTTTCTTTAAATGAGAAAATGGAATATACTTTGTATTAACGGTTCCGAAATTGATTATCTCTTCAATGTTATCAATAAACTTTAATTGCTCAATTGATTTTTCATTAGTTAAATAATTTTGTGTATTTAAGTAAGCTTCAGTAAATAATAAATATTCCTTACTCGTAATAGAATTCTTTAATAATCTGTGAC
>DSBF01000298.1 GCA_011049495.1 Ignavibacteria bacterium | reverse complement strand
GTTGAGTCACGTTTGAATGAAAGAAATCTTAAACTAAATCAGGCTGTTGAAAACCGCAAAAACTATGCAAAATTACACCTTAACTAAAATTGCATTTTGTCATGTTTCCGCTGAACCAAGACAGAAATCTCTATCACCTTTTTTCCCTTCGTCTTTAATTATAGGTATAATCGTAATTCTTTTTGTAAAGCCAAGCGTATTGTAAACACGTTCAAACGGATATGAGCGTGTTCTTTTGGGTGAAACCCATTTAGAAATACTAAATGTAAAATTATCATCACTTACAATACAATTTGCTGGACAATTATTTATGTCGAACAAATCAAATTGTTGTTCTTTTAATTTTGGGGTATTATAAGGCGAGTATTTAATTCCTTTAATCTCAGCATAAATATCCATACTACTTTTCCTTACGATTATCAGTTTTCCTTTTTTCAATAAATTCCAAAGTAACAAAACGATATTTGCCAGATTTTCTTTCGATGATTTCAAATACATCATTATTGTTTGTAAGCGATATCTGTCCATCAAAACCCACTTTTTTCTTGATTATATTTTCTAAATCCCTGATTATTTCATAACCTACAGAATTCCTTTTTAATAATCGTGCAACTTTTAAAGTAGTACCGCTACCAGTAAAAGGATCTAATACTGTTTCACCCACATATGAAAAAAGCTTTATTATTCTATAGGGTAATTCTTCTGGAAATGCAGCAACATTTTTTTCGAGATATGATCCAGGTAAAACATTAGTCATTTCCCATAGTGTTTTATGCCAATTATTATTTTGAAATTCTTTTGTATCGACTTTTGAAATCTCTCTGATTTCTTTTGATATAGAACGGTAGTTAAATTTACCCTTCTGAAAGATAACAATACTTTCCAGCAAATTATCTGGATAATAATACATTGGATAGGGATTTTGTAACAACACGCCGCTGCGTTTACTAATTCTTAAATAACCATCTGGTTTTTTCCAAATTATTCTATCCCGATAATTGAAACCTGCGTTTAATATAATTCTTGTTGAATCAGCAACAATCGGATATTTTGTTCCGTCAACAAGCATATCATCAATATTTAGCGCAAATATTCTACCTTCCTGTAAGACTCGATATGCTTCTTTTGAAAATTGAGTCAAGACATTTAAATACTTTTCATAATTTGTAAATAAGCCTTGATAATCGAATGGCGCATTAAAATAAGGTGGTGAGGTTACTATCAGGTGAATGCTCTCATTTGAAAGTTCTTCCATACTCATACAGTTACCGAAAATTATTTTGTGAAAAGTTTTCATATTGCTATAGTTTCAAACTAAGAATTACAATATCATCATAAAAATATATACTCTTTTATGCAATTTAAAAATTATTAATTCACTAATATTATTTGGCAACTAACCTATCCATAAGCAGCTCAGTTAAGACCTTATTGTGAAATATTGACTAACGATAATACTCCACCAACGATAATGTCTCCATCCGGTTTGATGAAATTCCATATTCATTTCATGTATCTTGATGTACAGTTTCCTGCCAAGCTCAATGATATGTTCTTTTGGACGGACGTTAGAAAAATAGTATTCTTGATACTCGTCTATTGTTCCTGGAGCACATTGACGGATACTTTCTGAGGTGGGTCCAACATTTCGTTTGAAATTCAGCTGAAACCGATTTATTGCACTATTTAAAATCCACTCTTTCGCCATTCTTTTGCCTAAGATTCAGGAATTTCTCTCTGTATTTAAAATTGATTGAAGTATCTGGTTCTGCTAATCCTTCTTTGATTAAGTGGGCATTCAGGAATGTTTTGTTCTTTAAGTACAAATAACACATCAGGTTATTTTGATCGTCATACTTTTGATGATCGAATTTCATAAATACTTTTTGACCTTTGGTCTTGTTATAGAGAAATTGCCTGGCGACACCATTGGTGGTTTTCATTTCTTTCACTCCAATAAGCCTGACAACAAGGTCGTTATTAAGTTTTATCAGTTCCGGGCTGATAATCTCTTTGACTGTGTAGTACTCTTCACGTTTTCCGCTGTTTTTATCTATCTTTGACCCAAACTGTAATTTTTTCGGGTCAACTTTCTTGTCAAGGTTCTGAACATCAACGAAGCGATACGGCAGTTTTTCGAACTCCTTTTCAATATCAATCTGAATTTTATCCTTTAAAAATTCATAGGTGGTTCCTTGGAGGTCTGTCTGGTAAATATTCAATTTTTCTTTGGCTGTCTCAATAAATTCAGGATTAATTTCATAACCAATTGAGTTTCTTTCTAAGTTTCTGGCAGCCAGAGCAGTCGTACCGCTACCCATAAAAGGGTCCAGCACTGTATCACCTTTGAAAGCGAACATTTTAATGAGCCTTTTGGGCAGCTCTTCCGGAAACATGGCAATATGTCCGTCCTGTTTTACTCCCCCGAAATACCAATGACCCGCAAAATATTCTTTCCACTCTTCTGTAGTTAGCTTTGATTGTTCTTTTATTTCTTTGGGAACCTTTTTGGTTGGATTCCCCAACTTTTTAAAAATCAGGATAAATTCATAATCAATGGACAGAATACCGTTTCTTGGAGTCGGAAAGCTGCCCATCAGAGAGGCACCACCCGTCGTGTTGGTTGTGGTTTGCTTCTGCCAGATGATAGCTCCAATATAGTCAAAACCAATGCTTTCGCAGAATTTGATTATTTCTGTTCGGATGGGAATTACTTTATAGCGCCCGTAATAAACCGCCCTGGCAAACTGGTCTCCGATGTTTACACATAATCGGCAGCCCTTGTCAAGCACACGGTAACATTCTTTCCAAACGAGATTTAAATTGTTTATATAGGTTTCATAATCTTCATGATAACCAATTTGATTTCCGATTCCATAGTCTTTGAGTTGCCAGTATGGTGGCGAAGTGACGACCAGATGAACCGACTTGTCGGGAACAAGATTCATCTGTCTGCTGTCTCCGAATACTATTTTATGGGTTGTTTTCAATGGTCAGTTTTTCTTTGTTTAGTTATCTATAATATTGCTCAGAAAGAGTTGAATGTCAATCTCTTTGGGGTGATTTTTTTTGGAGAATGCAATTAAAAAAGAAATTGTGTAATTTACAGCAACAAAGATACATGAAAGGGAAAGGCAGACAATGGAAAAAAACATGCAGTGGAAAATGATTGTGTGGGGCGTCATCGGCATCCTGCTGGGCATATTTATCGTTCAGAATGTGGCGGTCATGGAGATTAAATTCCTGTTCTGGAAAATGTCCATGTCCCGGTCGCTGATGATGTTTTTTCTGGTAATTATCGGGATTGCCATCGGCTGGTTTTGGAAGGGCGTATCGGTGCGCAATAAGAAGCGCAAAGAGGAGGTTGTTGAGAATCTCCCGCAGTCGTAACCCAGACAGGTAAATCGAATGAGCCTG
>DSBF01000232.1 GCA_011049495.1 Ignavibacteria bacterium | reverse complement strand
TGGTTGAAGTTGATTTTCATCTTTTGAAAAAAGAGTAAACAGCAACCTCGAAGGAAATAGATCTTTATCTTCTTCCCTTACCTTCGAGGTTTATTTATCGATCAATATATATTGAATTCCTCTTCTCCGGGTCTTAACTCATCGTACATTCTTTTTAACGAATTAAACGCAGTAACATTTCCTCTAGATGCTGCTTGTCTATATAATCTTGCAGCCATTGATTTTCGTGCACGTACACCGATTCCGTTTTCATAACAATATGCTAAAGCAGTTTGCGCAAGTACCGAACCTTGGTTGGCATTAATTCTTAATATGTTAATCTCATCTGAGTAATCATCTTTTTCCAACGAAATATTTGCAAAAGCGATTCTTACCTCTGCTTCTTTACTGCCTAAGTCAGCAGCTCGCATCCAATATTCAATTGCTTTCTGCCTATCCTCTTTAACAAGAGTTCCGCTGTAATAACTTAACCCGATTTCAATTATTGAGTTTATGTGATTTTGCTTTGCTGCTCTTTCCAAAAGTTCGTAAGCCTGCATATCGGATAAACTATTATCAAAACCCAATGCAATCAGTCCAGCCCATGTATACATTGCATCAGCATTGTTATCATCAACTTCCGACTTTAGCGTTTGAAAAATATTTCTGTCCTTAACGATTTGTAATAGTCTTAAAGCTGCTTTTTGTGAACCGAGACGATATGCACGTAAATATTTATAAGCGGCATCAACAATATTTCTTTTCGTTACAATTCCCATTTCAGAAGCTGTTGCCGTAAAAAATAATGCTTCCGGACTTCCGGTTTCCGCGGCAAAATTAATTATACCGAGGGATGAAGTATCTTCAATTGTTTCGGTATTTCTTAAATCACTTACACCGAGTTTTCTTTTTAATTCATCTTTATTTTCGGTAAGTAGATTTTCAACAATTTCCTTTTCTTTTTCTGAGCTTAATGTATCTTCACCGAAGTCAAAATAATCAAAACTCCAATCCTGCTGAATTAATGAAGATATTTGGGATTTCTCTAAAACATATTGAGAATCATCATCTTTGAATTCCTTTTCATCAATCAAATCGTATCCTAATTCTTTCAGGTACTCTAATGATTCGATAGCCGGTTCATAATCTTTATCGGCAGCTTTTTTAAACCACTTGTAAGCTTGTGCTAAATCTTTATTGACTACCAAATTTTCGGTGAAGAAAATCCCATAAGCAAACTGAGCTTCCGGCATGCCGGACTCTGCGGCAAACTGAAAATTTTTATATGCAGAAAAAGGATTCCAATCAACACCAATTTCATTGTAATACATAATTGCTAAATTAAATCTTGCAGCCGATATATTTTGACTAGCTGCTTTTTGTATCCAGAATATTGCTTTTGTAGTATCGGGTTGAAATCCATTCCCGAATAATAATCTTATACCAAACTCATGCTGGGCAAAAGGATCACCGTTATTGGCTTCTTGCTGAATAACAAAGCCGGTAAGCAAAGGATAGGAAGGATACTTTGGTTGATGTAAACTCGATCTTCCTTTCGGAAGATCTCTCTTAAAAGCTTCACTTTTAGTTGTATCTTGAGCAAACAAAAGTGTGAAGGGTATTAATAATAGGATAAATATTTTCAATGTAATTACGTCTTTTATTTTTTTAATTAGACATCCTTAAACCACAAAAAGTTTGAAAAGTTACACCGAGGCAGGTTTGGCAACTATTTTCTTCATATAAAAGAAGTTAACTCCGTTTTGGGATTCATAAAAAATTTCATCCATTAATTGATCAATGATATATAATCCCATTCCCCCTTCGGGCAAATTTTCAATATCATTCGGATCAAACTCGAGTTTAGGTTTGCTGAAATTTTTGTGCGGTAACCCGGTATCGGTTATTTTTATCTGCAGTTCCTTACCGTTAATCTTAACATCAATATTTATACTTTTTGTAGAGTCCCCTTTATATGCATGTTTGATAACATTATTAAGTGCTTCGATAAGACAAATTTCTATTTCATTACAATCGGTAGTTTTTATTTTTTCTTCCAAACAAAATGAGTGAATTGATTTTGTTACCGGAGTAACTTCATTGTAATCACTTTTAATATTGTATTCTCTAATTTTCACAAAATCTTGTATACCGATTAGTAATGAGGATAAATATATAAAAGTTCCTTGATTCTCGGAAGAACTTACTCACAGTGAGGCTGTAAATAATAAAAAAAAGTATACATTTTGTAGGGTCAGTTGATTATTGGTGGCAAAGTGCTTTTTGATAAATTTTCGATCACTTGAGATTGTGAATATAATAGAAGTTCCTTTTATTCCTGAATTCTGACGTATACGAAAAAAATTAGTCTCCGTATGTGATTGAATTATACGAAGTCATTTTTTTTGCTAATCGAAAAATCCGCACAAATTGTCGGAACTAAGGATTTTGTTTTGATTCCGAGAAGTTACCACCGCAGACATAAAGTCTGCCTGAAGCAGACAGGTCTGCGGCTACTTGTTTCAATGTATCTGTTAACATTTTGCGAGCAAGGGGGTATGTAACCGCCGACATTTGTCGGCGTGCTAACATAGCTCGAAACTAATAATTCAACAGATAATTAAAGATATCGAGAGGTTATTACCGCAGAGATAAAGCCTGCCTGAAGCCGACAGGTCTGCGGCTACAAATCTTAAAGGCGAGTCACTTGTTTTTGACCTTCAACGTTGCTAGCCATCTTAGCAACCTTCGAGGAAAAATTACATAAACGCATATCCTTACCTCGAAGGTTTATCCCAAATTTGTTATAGAGTTCTTTAAAAACTAGTTTTACAAAATTTTCTCACCTAATAATCCTCTGATCCGGGAAAATAGGTTGAAAACTATTTCAAGCAAAGATTTAAACCTTACCCTCACATTATAGATAGTTCAACAAAAACATCGACTTCTTTGTGTCCGTTGTGAAAACTTTGTGTTCATTGTGGTTAAAATGATTGAACAATTAGTTCACAAAGAAGGCACGGAGTTCACTAAATGAGGTAAATTAACCTCCGATATTATCAAACTTTTTTGGGAAAAATTTAGCAAGGCTTTTTTAGGAATTATTCATTATTCTGCCAAACAAATTTTACCACCGAATAATCATGTGAACCAAATTTTGCAGAAGTTGAGTTAAGGCATACGGAGTTTGTCTCAATATTTCCACTGTTTTTGTAATCTCAAATTTCATGGTTTTTATTCACTTTATTATTAATTAGAGAGTTATTATTAGTTAACCACACATCACGATAACTTAAGTAGAACATTAAACATTTTGTTTTTATCATTAGTTGGTGCAAACAATGAACTAACAATAAAAGAGTAAAGAACGAATTTCATCGTTTCAATTTCAGTATTGTTAAATTTTTTCCAATCACGATCATATTCTTCATCAATTAAATTG
>DSBF01000388.1 GCA_011049495.1 Ignavibacteria bacterium | reverse complement strand
CCATTATAAAATATTATAGTGGAGTATATTGACAAAATCTCCATTATAAACTATCTTAGTGGAGGGAAATTAGAGGTTCAAATTGGATATCAGCGAATTTAAATCGGGTCAATTGATTCAGCAGTACCAATATAAAAGCTTCAGTCCTTCCAAAATAAATAATGAATGGACTTGGAGAGACCCCAAAATAAATACTTTATTAGCTGAAGCTAATAATAAATTAGGGGAACTCAATGCGTTCTCTCTTTACGTACCGAATATAGAGTTTTTTATTTCAATGCACGTTATAAAAGAGGCGACTACTTCGAGCAGAATAGAAGGAACAAAAACCAACGTAGATGAAGCGCTTTTATCGGTTGATGACATAGAACCAGAAAAACGAGATGATTGGCAGGAAGTTCAAAACTATATTCATTCTCTAAATTATTCTATTGCGAAACTGAAAGAATTACCGGTATCAACCCGGCTTCTTAAAGAAGCGCATAAAATTTTGCTCTCAGGTGTGAGAGGGGAAACTAAACAACCGGGTCAATATCGTACGAGTCAAAATTGGATAGGCGGAGCGACATTAAAAGACGCAGTTTTTATTCCACCCCATCATTCGGAAGTTTCCGATTTAATGAATGATTTGGAAAACTTTATTCATAACGAAACAATAGACGTACCGCATTTGATCAGAATTGCGATTATACATTATCAATTCGAAACCATCCATCCTTTCCTTGACGGGAACGGAAGATTGGGTCGCCTGTTAATTACTTTGTATTTAGTTTCTACCGGTTTGTTAGATAAACCAACGCTTTATCTTTCGGATTTTTTTGAAAAGAAAAAGTCGTTGTATTATGACAACCTTACATTTGTTAGGACTTCTGATAACCTTGCACAATGGATCAAATTTTTTTTGGTTGCAGTGATAGAAACTTCGGATAAAGGGATACAAACTTTTAAAGAGATTCTTCGACTCAGAGATGAAATCGAAGGTGAAAAATTATTATCATTAAGAAATCGTATTCAAAATGGTAAGACTCTGGTTTCTCATCTTTACAGAAAACCGATCATAAATGTTAAGGAAGTTGAAAAAATACTGGATGTAACTACAAAGCCGGCAAATAGAATAATTCAGGACTTTGTGGAGATGGGCGTTCTTCAAGAAATAACCGGTTATAAACGAAATAGGTTATTCTTATTTAAAGATTATTATAAACTTTTTGCGGATAATTAATTATGACAGCATCATCAATTGTTTCTAAAGTTTGGAACTACTGCAACATACTTCGTGATGGTGGTGTCGGTTGGTGGTAAAATGGATCAAATTTACTGCGGTTCTACAAAAATAGCAGAACATCTGATCCGGAAGCAGCGTGTTGATTATTTTTCATATAAACTTAATACAGAATTGTTATTATTACAGCAGCTATCCTGAAATTCCGGATAGTTCAACTGTTGCAAAATATGCAACAGTTCAAAAGTTCGCCAAAGATTGAATAACATAGCAAGAGAGAACCTTATTGAATATAGTTCGTATCTAAAAGAGATAAAACTTGTATCTATTTTAATTTTCTGCCATAAATCAAAATAAGGAATTGAAAAAATAAGTATGCCGGTTGAATTAGTAAGAAATCTCATAAAGAAAGAGGAAGGCATTAGGCTTGAGTTCAAAGAAGCTAATGACAAACTTCCAAGCAATTTATTCGAAACAATTTGTGCCTTCCTAAATCGTGAGGGAGGATCTGTTCTCCTTGGTGTTAAAGATAATGGCAGCGTAATTGGGATTGATGAAACTAAGACAAAAAAATATTCCGCAGAAATTGCTTCTCTTTCAAATAATAAGAACAAACTGGATCCGCCATTTATTCTTTATCCGTCTGTCGTCGAAATAAAGAATAAAATATTAATCCATATTCAAGTACCCGCAAGTTCACAGGTTCATAAATCAAACGGTATAATTTACGATAGAAGTTCAGACGGCGATTTCAAAGTAACAGATGTTTCAAAAATAGCCGAATTATACAATCGTAAAAAAACTCATTATACTGAGGGAGAAATATTTTCTGCATTATCCGAAAAAGATTTGAATTATAACCTACTCATCAAGGCTAAGAATTTAATCAGGTCAAATAAACCGAACCATCCTTGGCTTGAATTAGACGACAAGCAATTTTTTGTTGCTTCCGGATTATACAGAAAGGATTACCAATCCAATAAAGAAGGCTTTACTCTTGCTGCCGCTCTTTTGTTCGGTAAAGATGAAGTAATTCAAAATATACTTCCTCATTACAAAATTGATGCTTTGGTAAAAATCCAAAACACTGATAGATACGACGACAGGTTAGTTGTTAACACAAATCTTATCCGGGCATACGATCAACTAATGGAATTTGTTGAAAAGCATCTGCCGGATAAATTTCATCTTGAAGGCAAAACAAGAATAAGTATAAGAGAAAGAATATTTAGAGAAGTAGTTGCAAATCTAATCGTCCACAGAGAATATACTAATGCCTACCCGGCTTCACTCATTATTTACAATGATAGGGTTGAGATACACAACGCAAATAATCCAATCGGAAGCGGTCCGATATCGGTTGAAAATTTCTCCCCTTACCCAAAGAACCCTACTATCTCAAAATTCTTTGTTCAGCTTGGTAGAGTTGAGGAATTGGGTTCGGGTCTAATTAACGTCGTTAAATATCTGCCTATTTATTCCCCTGGTTCAAAACCGCAATTCATAGAAGATCATGTATTCAAAACAATTATTCCTATTAATTTGAAAGGAACAGCCGTTATAGAAAAAGATATAGATGCTGTAAGTGATGCTGTAAGTGATGCTGTAAGTGATGCTGTAAGTGATGCTGTAAAAGAAAGGCTAGTCAAAGAGCTAATAGAAATTTATAGAATGAATGGAATGAGATTGCCGGAAATACAAGACAAATTTGAAATTGGCAGAGCTACGGCTCAAAGAGATATGAAAGTATTAAAGGATATTGATTTTATCGAATTTATAGGGCAGCCCAAGTCCGGGAAGTATTTTGTATCCAAGCCACTAAAAAAGATAATTGAAAAAGGGAAATCATGACAGCATCATCAATCGTTTCTAAAGTTTGGAACTACTGCAACATACTTCGTGACGACGGTGTCGGTTACGGAGATTATCTTGAGCAGCTTACATACTTGCTCTTCCTAAAAATGGCTCATGAATATTCAAAGCCGCCGTTTAATAGGGAAACTATAATCGATAAAAAATACGATTGGGAATCACTTAAAAATAAAACCGGTGCAGAACTTGAAGTCCATTATGTAACACTGCTTAATGAACTCGGCAAGAAGAAAGGAATGATCGGCGAGATATTCTTTAAGTCGCAGAATAAAATTCAAGATCCGGCAAAACTGAAAAAACTGATTGACCTGATTGATGAAGAAAATTGG
>DSBF01000571.1 GCA_011049495.1 Ignavibacteria bacterium | reverse complement strand
TTTTAAGACTCCCGGGAGTTCAGTTTATTTCAAAATCATTTTTGCAGTATCTGTCTTTTCAAATCAATCAATGAAAATCAAAAAGCAGCTTAAAGATTCATAATCAGGGTCAAAAGTTCTGTGGTGGATTTTACACCTAACTTTTCTAAAATATTCCTTCGGTGTGTATCAACTGTATTTTTGCTGATGAAGAGTATTTCCCCAATTTCTTTGCTGGTTTTGTTTTGCATTAGTAATTCTACAATTTCAATTTCGCGTGTTGTAAGCCGGTATCTTTTAGCAAGTGTTTGCGGCATTTCTTTTTTGTGTTTTTCTTTTTCAGCCTTGCAGTATCTTTCCAACGTTTCTTTTAAATCATCAATATCTACAGGTTTTAATAGATAGTCGTATGCTTCTTTTTTAATTGCTTTAATAGCATACTGGTCGTAGCCGGTAACAAAAATGAATTTGGGGTTTACGTTTTGTTCTCTTACTTCTTTAATCACATCAAAGCCGGATTTGCGGGGCATTTCAACATCAACAAATACAAGGTCAGGTATTTTTTCTACTATTGCTTTAATTGCAGCATCAGCATTTGTTTTTGTATCAATTACATCAACAAAATCAAACTTACCAAGTAAAGATTGCAGTCTGTCTAAAGCTTCACGCTCGTCGTCAACAATAATGCAGGTTATGTTTCTTTGTGTGTCGGTTACTTTCATAATTTTAATCCTTGCTTTTGCCACTAAGACACCAAGTCACTAAGAAAGAATTTTTTGTCTTCGTGACTTAGTGGCTGTATTTTGTTTCTGCATTTACAATATAAATCTACGAATGCCATTTTTTATCAAAGACACATTAAAGTTTATTAAATAACCAAGACGCAGACCGGTTAGTTTAAGATGACTAATTATCTGTGCTTCCCAAACCGGGTTTACCTGGTCAACTGCTTTCAATTCACTTATCACCAGATTTTCAACAAGAACATCAAGCCTTAATCCTTCGTCAAATTTTATTCCGTCATAACTAATGGGAATATCAATTTGTCTCTGAACTTCAAAACCCATTTTTCTAAGCTCGTGAGAAAAACATACTTCATAAACCTTTTCCAGCAATCCAGGTCCAAGTTCTTTATGTACTCTATAAGCCGCTTCAACAATTGCTTTTCCTATCCTTTCTTCTTTATCTGAAAGGGGTTTGTAATTGTTACTCATGTTGCTTGTTTTATTCTCATTCATGTTTTTTTAACCTTTACTTTGCCACTAAGACACCAAGGCACTAAGAGCTTCGTGTCTTTGTGACTTAGTGGCGGTCTTTTGTTTTGCCACTACAAAGTGACGCCTTTGGCTGAAGGCATCAAGGCGCTAATAAAGAACTTTGTGTCTTCGTGACTTAGTGGCTGATTTTGGTTTTATTCATAACTTACCGTAATAATAATTTCAGTTCCTTGTCCATTTCTATCAATGATTTCATAAGCTATCTTTTCCCCTTCCCATTTATAATACATCTCGATTATTTGGTCAATTATTCGCAATCCTTTGCCTGTACTAAATTCAGTTAGTTCTTTTGCTTTCGCTCTGCCTATACCATTATCAACAATTTTTATTGTTGTTATTTCGCCGTTTTTGTGTGCAAGAATTTCAATCTTTCCATCCGCATCGAGATGTTTTATTCCATGTTTAATTGCATTCTCAACGAATGTGTGAATCAACATTCGAGGTATCTTCATCGATTGGTTAATGTTTTCATCTATCTTAATCTCATAAATAAATTTATCTCCATATCTAAATTTTTCAAGGTCAAGAAAAGTTTTTGCATATTCAAGTTCTTCGGCAAGGGTTGTTACTATTCTTTCCGAATTAAGTAAAGTAGACCTAAGAAGTTTACTGTATTTTGCAAAAACATAATCCGCTTTGTCTTTATCTTTCTTGTAAATGAGTGAGCCAATAGAATTAATAACGTTAAGAGTAAAGTGAGGATCAACTTGATTTTTTATTGCTTTAAGCTGCAGACTTGCCATTTGTTTTTCTGCTTCAAACTTTTGCGCTACTCTATATCGTTGAGTTTTTTGAATCATCCAAATAAATAGAATGATTACCACATAAATCCCCATATAAATAAAGTACTTGAGAAAATAGCGAGGGTTCTTATAATAATTGAAATGATATCCGTAGTCTCTAGATTCTACATACAATGTCGGCTGTTTTTCTCCATTTAATATTAGCGAATGGCTCTGTATTTGTTTGCTGCCCGGTATGTTTAGAGTCACGGGGTTCGAAAAATCATTTCTTGTAATAATTAACTGCTCAAAACCATTGGGATAAATTATAACCTCATTTTCATCATCAAGATCTACATCTAATGAAAATGCCGTAGAATTATTTAGCGCAATATTTTTTGATACTTGAATCAAATTTAAATTTTCATCTATTCTTTCAATTTCTCCATTGCTTTTAATTAAATAAACATTCTGAAAATCATTGGTATGCTGAAAGAGGTTCGCAGACTTCAAATCGACAGCTTGAACAATTAATTTCTTTTTTATCATTTCCCCATACTGGTTAAACAATGCAAAATAACTTTCATAATCCTTATCGCCTTCATAAAGGTTAAATGCAATTATATTTTTCTTATTACCAATTGTAAAAGGTTTTGTGTACAGCAATGACGTATAGTAACCAACCTGTACCGGTTCAAACAAAAAATTCATTTTATTATCAAAAACCATTAACCAGGAAAAATGATCACTGAATTTCGAGGAAGTATTACAATTCCCAACTGCAGCTGATTTACCAAAAAACTCTAACTTGCCGTCGTTATTCAAATCGTAAGCAACCGGGTTTTCAATTATACTACAACCGTTTTTAGACATAATTATTTTATCGCTCATTGGTTCGTAGACAATCATAATTCTTGGGTAAATTGAAAAAGAAGTGCTTATTGAGAAAAAGACTTCTTTAATTCCATCATTGTTTGTATCAAAAAACCCGCATAGGTGAATTCCGCAATCTGTTCTTGATGAAATTGGTTTGTATTCTGATATAAATCTATCGATAATAAGAGTATCTTTAGTTATTGCGTTAAACACATTAAGAAATATTCCACCGTCTTTATAGTTAAACAGAAAAATCTCTTTTAAACCATCCCCGTTTATATCACAATAAAAAGGATTATCACTCCCGATCATTCTTCCTTTGAAATTCCATTGGTCAATAGTTTTTTCATTTCTATATACTCGTAATTGTATCAAATCATCATATGAGGTTTCTATTTCAATTTTTTCACTGTAACCATCATTATTAAGATCAGTGAATCGATAATATGTCGAATTGCTAATTGGCTCTAGCTTAAGAAGAGTAGCATCAAACTTATTGAAAAAGGGTGGAAGTAGAAATATTATTATGGCAGCTGGTAGGATGGAAATGAGGAATGGTGAGTAAATAA
>DSBF01000070.1 GCA_011049495.1 Ignavibacteria bacterium | reverse complement strand
CAGGCGGTTCTGTTTGATTCTTGTTATATTATTTGAGCATGAGTACGGAGAAGTTTTATCTTCTCCGTACTTAGAGTTGTTTAAAGAAAAAGGGGGTTTATTTTGAAGCGAGTGATATTTTTTTTATCTTTATGGTTTTTCCTTACAATAGGGCTGACGAACCTGATTATCTGGCATGAAATCAAGAAAAATCATCCCGAGGGAAGTCTGTTTGTGAAAATACGTAATTCGATAAGTAAGGTACTTAAACATACTGAAATTGATGGTAGTGGAATAAATATAATTATTGGCAATAATAATGGAAATGGCTCTAATAATTCTAGTAAAAATAATGGAATAAACGTAAATTTCGGTAATATTAATGTTGGAAATGGTAATGGAAATGATTCTAATAACTCTGGTAATAATTCTGGAAATGAAAATAATACTTCAGATAATTATTAGAACCGATTTGTATTAATGTGTAATATGAGTAATTAAATTGACACAGGCAGGTTTTGAAGTATGGTGTTTGATATGAAAAGATATAGTTGTTATGCAAAGAGATGCTTGGGTTATTTGCTAATACTTTTATTCTTTGGGTGCGCAGCGCATTTTGACGAGAGCGCAATAGATAAAGATTTCAAAGCTGTAAAGCTTGAATTTCTTAATGAAGTGGATATACATATGCAGAATCCCATATTCTATTCCCAAGGTGATTGTATCTATTCGTTAGATAGCAAAGGGTTCAGTTTATCAAAATTCCAGGTGACGGACAGTCTTGATTGGGAGGTTGCTAAATCAATTCAGCTTCCTGAAGGGAAAGGGCCGGGTGAATTTATCTCTCCCGGAAGCATTTGTGCCGATCAACTGAATCGTGTAATTGTCGTGGACAATAACTTGAGTCGTGTGACTCTCTTTGATAAAGATTTGAATTTTGATGATACATTTTATATCAATTATGAAGGTACAATAGGTACTGGTGACGGTATGGTGGATTGTACTGAAGACAACAATCTTATTTTATCCTATGTCCACTATGCTAAGCCTGATAAAGATATGCTTGTATATGATTATGATAACGGGGAAATAGTAAAAAAAATGGGAAGAGATGTTCTTGTAGATCCTGACAAGTTAGCTTCCTATCTATCGGTTGTGGGTAATTTTTATTACGTTGATGGAAATATCTTTAGAATGACATTTGAACCGGGATTATATATTTATAAAAGTTCAGGAAAAGTTATACCCATAGAAATTAACCATCATCTTAAAAGATATAACATCCGACTTGTGAAACCTGGAATTAGTGCAGTTAAAGATAATGTGGTTAAATCAGTAAAAGGTCAAAAGGGTGTTCAGGAATACGCATTGATTCGATATTTGAATGGCGAAGGCGTCTTTCTTGTAATAGCGGATTACGATGATCACAGGTTCTTGTTCTTTAAGCTGGATAAAAAAGGCAATTTTTCAGAAAAGTACGTCATTCGAAATGAATTGATCAGTGAAGAACAATACAGCAAAGTTTTCTGGTATGATGAAAGTGCCATTGCTCTATATGATAGAAACTCAACAAAAATAAAATTGTATAGATTAATATTTGGTGATTAATAATTCATTTTTTGAAAAGATATTACCACTCATCAACTTATATTGCCTCTTGTCGGAGTGAGGCTGGAATGATAACATCTTTGGACTTGACTTATTATTTCACCACAACCATAATACTAAATACAAGATTTTAATCTAGCATCTCAATCAACGACTGATGAAGTTCGGTTGAGTGCTGGACGCGATTCCTATTCAAAATCCCAGATATAGAGCACAGCGCTAATAGTGTCGTCAGCTGGTTTGGTTACCACTACTTTTCGATAATGGCCGTTGCCGATGTTATGCGTCTGTACAACCTCTTCATTGTGCGTCTGGAAGTAATTGTTTTCATTGATGTAATTGCTGGTCGATTTGAATGAGTATGAGTGTATCTTCCTTCCGTTAACGTCATAGACCGTGCATGTGGCGTTCGTGTTTTCATTCTGCAACAGGTAATAGATCCTTCCGGATTTATCAAAGGTAGGCGTGAGAGACGTGGGCATTTTATAAGGTCTTTTGTGGATGCGTAAAAGATTCCCTTTCAGATCATAGACTTCGATCCTGCCGCTTCTTAAATCATAGATATGTTTATTAAATGTCCGGGGATAATAATCATCGGAGACGTAGACACGGTCTTTGTTTACCACCATGAGGTTATTTACGCCCGCGGCCTTGTCTGATTCCACATGCTTGAATGACATATGGAAATGCATCTTTTCATCCGCCATGAGAATAGAGTCGCAGTCTTTTTCCTTGGGTGAATAGAAGAAGAAATCATCACCGGCTTTGCCGTAGAATTTCACTAATACCCCCGGCAGTTCTGTGGAGATGTCATGTGTCTCCAGGAGGATGGCTTTCCTGTTTTCAATCTTATACTTCAACATCTGTTTTTTCATATTGTCAAAGACCCAGATGGCATCGGGCCCGTCAAAGGCGATGCTTAACGCATACCGATACATTCCCGGGCTGAACCCTTTTGACCCGATGTTTGTGATGTATTTGCCCGCCTTATCCCAGAGGTAGACGATACCGAACTGTGGTATGGCTGCGATGTAGTTTTCATTGATGTCTATGTCGATGAACTGATTCAGAGCCATGGGTTTGTTGTCGTAGATAACATTGTCCAATTGTATTTTACTTTTGGGTTTGTATAAACCGCCGGCCAGTGAATTAATCTTTTTGATGGCGGCGATCTCATCTTTTGAAAGATCAATGTCATCATACACCATGTTGCTTCCGCAAGCCATGAGCATGAGAACTGCAAGAGCAAGAACAATGTATTTCATAATTTCAACCTCCGGAGGTTTGAGAGTGATATTTCATATTGGCTTTTTATCATAGCATAAATCGGGAAGAAATAAATAGGGGAGAAGTATTAATCGCCGGATTTCAAATTTAAACATGGGAGAGAATCTCTTTGAAAAAACAGCTGATCGTTGTTATTATCCTATAAAAGGGAGATGAAAATTTAATTATGAAACTAAAAAAGATTAGTACACTATTTTTTAATTTGCTCAGATTTATGAGTCTAAAGATTTTTTTCCTTTACGCATTTTTTGTTGTTTTATATGATATTGTGCGTGTCGTGATTCCCTATATCAGAGGGAAGTTTATTGATGATGTCTTAATTGAGTTGAATTCTTCTCTTTTTTTGAAATTTGCAATAATTATTTTAACCATAGAATTGATTCATGCAATTATGCTTTTTCTGACAGACACTTTGTATGATATAAGTATGATAAATCTTACAAACAATGCCAGAAAAACAATTGTTAAGAAAATATTATATGTGGATTTCTATACTGCTCCCCATTAACAGAAGGGTCAAAATGGTTTAGAGTGGTGGAATGAGAAAGGAGCCTTAAT
>DSBF01000166.1 GCA_011049495.1 Ignavibacteria bacterium | reverse complement strand
TTTTTTTAAGTTCGCTACTACAAAAATCGGATATTTCTTGGACAAACAGCACTATTTTTGCTCCCCTTAAGTTGACGCTTATGCTTCATAATCAACTAAATATCCATTTTGAACTGCTTGATCGGTTGTGTAACGGTAAACAGGTTTTCCAAAATAAGCTGAAGTATGAACTGCGGGGGTAGCTGTTAAACCGATTTTTATTGCATCAAAATGGTCAAGTGTTTTGCGCCAGATTGCGGTATCTTTGGCGGTGTATCCCCTATGGCATTCATCAGCAATTATTAAATCAAACGCGTGAATCGGAATAGGGATATTTAATTCCTCCGCATCTTCTTCGTAATCGGGATCATTCGGGTCTTGTTGAAAAGAATTTTTCCATCCGAAAAGATTTACGGTCATTCTTTGAATGGTTGAGATATAAACGAAAGTCTTTGTTGAATCAGGTTTTGTTAAGTATTCTGTTGGTAAAACCTGCGGGTCGAATTTTTCTTTTACGTCAAAATCCTCTTTTTGAAATTTTTGACTATATACTTCATACTCCTGACTAAATTTGTTCCCAGTTGGTGTATCGAAAGCTCTAAATTCTCTTACAGCTTGGGCGGCTAACGCCCTTCTATCTACTAGAAATAAAATTCTCTTAAAATGTTTTGATTCAAGTAGCCGGTAGATCAAAGAAACTAAAGTATATGTCTTGCCGGTACCTGTTGCCATCGCAATCATCAATCGGCGTTTATTTTCAATGATAGCTTTTTCTATTTCTTCAATAGCATCCTTCTGGTAATCTCTTAGTTTTTCATTTGTTATTTGTAAATTTCTAAATGTCGATTCATCAATAGATTCTTTTTCGAAGCTTTCTTTTAATCCTTCCGGAGTTGGGAAATCGGCAATTTCTCGCGACAAATTTTGAGGATTTCTTATATCAATATGCCAGATATATTCACCGTTTGTTGAGTATAAAAACGGAACGCCATAATCACCCCAACTTCCAATACCAGTTGAAATACCTTTTGAATATCTCTTAGCTTGTTCTAATACATTTTGTGGATTTACCGAGACTTTCTTTGCTTCAATAATTCCTAACAGTTTTCCTTCAACAAATAATGCATAATCAGCATGACCGTTTTCTGTCGGATATTCTTCTATTGCATGGTTTGTTAATTGCGTGGTGTCTAAAAAAGGATGATGTTTTTCAACTTGCCAAGGAGAACTTAAAGACTTTAATCCTCTGTCAATTCTTTCTTTCCGGGTTTGCCATTCTAGTTCTTGCGAAGCCATAGGTTATTTTTTTATATCAAGAATTATTCAAAAATAGAAAAATTTAAACTTATTTCGCAGTACTATCGCATTAAAAAGTTCGTCTACTGGTAAATAAGTTATTAGTAAATATTCTCTCATTTTCACGAACGCACGCATAATTGCAATGTTTACTTTTATTGCTCGTTCACTATTTAGAACCGAAGACAGCATAGCAACACCTTGTTCCGTAATAGCGTATGGAGAATATCTTCTGCCGCCCCAACTTGAGGACACAATTTGTGACCTCCAATTATTCTAACGAAGCAAACAAAAATATAGGGGGAATGTTAAAGCTCTTATGTAGCTCGCATGCAATTTTAAGTGTGATTTTTTTACAAACTCATTAATCGGGTTTATTTTTTTAATCAATGTCTGCTATTTAATTTTCCAACTTCGATTTATTATAAAAATGCTTATCTTATCGTGTACTCAAAAATATTTCGACTGTAATTAATGACTGAAAAAGAAAAAGATATTACCCAAAAAATCAAAGACAAAATAAGAGAAAAAGACCCCGACGCAAAAGTAATCTTATACGGTTCCCGTGCAAGAGGCGATTACCGGGAGAATTCCGATTGGGATATTTTAATACTTGTTGATAGAGAAAGCGTATCGCTGAAAACCGAACAGGAATACCGACATCATTTATTGGATCTCGAACTTGAAATCGGCGAACCTATTTCGGTTACCGTACATTCGAAAAAGCGCTGGGAGTCGGAACATTCAATTACTTTGTTATACAATAGTATTAAACAGGAGGGAGTAGTTTTAACTTGACAACCAATACCTCTAATCAAACATCTAGTCGCACTCTTCATCCCACCAAATAAACCCATCAACAGCGTTACTCCACAGCTTAACTTTATCTAATAATGAATCATAGAGTTCTGCTTTGATAAAGAAATACAGACCGAAATTCTCTTCACATATTTAAAACTGCCGTTTTAGTTAAATCGTTAAAACCGGTTACGATATGTTTTTTTTCGGCTTTTATTGAATCAAACAATTCTTTTTGCTTTTTGTTTAATTCCGAGCTGTATTTAACTTTAATTAAAATTTTGTCTTCGGTAATAAAATCAATCTCAATTCCGTCTTTATAAATATAAGAAGGTCTGCGGTGTCTTAGTTTTAAGTAAACATAGTTTTCAAACAGACTTCCTTTATCTCTGAAACCCGTGAATAAATTTCGTATTCCTAAATCCGGGGCATAAATCTTTTTCGGCGAAAGGATGCGTTCGTTTGTTTTACCGTATCGAGGCATCAAGTAAATAAGATAAGTTTCATTAAAGTAATTCAAATACCTTCTAATCGTATCGGGTGAACTGTTAAGAATGTTTGCGATTTTATTTATACTGAATATTTTACCGCTTCTTTCCATAAGCAGGAGGTAGAAATCTTTAAGAAGAGGAATGTCTTTAATATTGTTGACGGCGGCAATGTCTTTCAATATTATATCGTCGACAAGTTCTTTGAGATACTCAATGTCGCCTCGCAAAACATATTCAGGTATGCCGCCTGTTTGCAGAAACTCTTCAAAATATTTTTCGTACAAGTGCATATCTCTACGGTTTATTTTAATATTCTTGAACTCGAGATATTCATCGAAATCGAGCGGAAGCAGTTCAATTATTTTGCTCCTGCCCGTAATAAATGCCTTTTTAATCTTTAAAGAAGCAGATTGTGAAGTGGAGGTGTAAATCTTTACGTTGTGCGTATCGTATAAATTTTTAAGCTGCTGCTCAAAGTCTTTTTGATATGTTATTTCATCTAAAAACAAATAGATTTTTTGATTGAAGCTAAGCTTATGAATCTTGCGGTATACATCTACAATTTCGATAATCGAGTGTTTCGAAAGAAGGTAATCATCCAGGCTGATGTAAAAAATTTTTTCGCTGCTTATATTCTTTTTGTTAATTAAGTGGTTGATAAGCATTTTTAATGCAGTTGTCTTTCCAATTCGCCTGAGCCCGGTTAGAAAAACAATGTCCTTTGCCGAGAGCTGTTTAATCAAGATCTCGGTGAGTCTCGGACGGTCAATAAGTGTTTCTGTCCGAAAGTCACCTTCCCACCAAGGGTTGTATCTATATAGAATCTGTTCCATAACAAACTAAATATACGACACTGTCGTATATTATTCCACTA
>DSBF01000517.1 GCA_011049495.1 Ignavibacteria bacterium | reverse complement strand
TGCAATATTTTACTCAGGCACTACAATTTATGGAAAAATCCTGCACCCCTTCAAATAGGGATCCTTTCATTACCGCTGTAGTGCTTTTGTCCTAAGTCGGGAATTATGACAATTTGATTTAAATTGGACAAAATATGTCTATTAGTCTTGCTAATATTTGGTTATCAATTAATTAAGGATGCCTCTTGAAAACAAAAATATTAACAGTAATTGCGATTTTGCTTGCAATACCAACCTATGGCATTTCATTGATTGTGTGGCTTTTTGTGAAATATAAATATGATAAATTTATTGCTACAAGAGTCCTTATAATGGCCTGATTTGTCAATACAATATAATACAATATAATACACATAAACTTTTGAAGGATAAATATGCAAAAAACATTTAACACTCGCACGCTAGACAATATAAAAGTCAATCTATTGGCATTGCCAAATTCAAACTATTTTAAAATGGAGATAGTTAGTCATTATGGTTCAAATGTTGAGCGTGTATATGAAAAAATAACAGGTAAAAATGTTTATGGAATTTCTCACCTTATTGAGCATCTTTCCTTTAAAACCTCAAAAGATTTTACCACACAAGAGTTGATGGATGTTCCCAGAAACGAGGGCTATCACAATGCGAGTACCACATATGATTACATAGACTATTTTTTTGAAACTACCGCACAGAATATGGATTTGGCCATTAAGTATTGTTTTAATGTTGCCTATAATGATTTAACAAAAGTAACTGAGAAAGAGTTTGAAACAGAAAAAAATGTGGTTCTTAATGAAATTAGACGCTATGACGACGATGAACAGGCAATATTCTATTTTAATACATTTCAAGCCGCAGCAGGTTTGTGCGAAGAAGACAATGTCTTAGGCATAGCTAAAACGGTAGCAACCTTTAGTCTCCAAGAAGCAATAACAATGAAAAAAGTACTTCTGACAAGTCCTAGAATGTCTTATAATATAAGCTATGACCCCACTAAAACAACTGAAGCAGAGATTATTCAAAAAGTACTTGAACAGAAGAAAAGATTTCAAGTGGAGTCTGGCGAAACACTTTTTTCGCATGCTGACTATACTTCCCTTCTTAAGCAACCACGACATAATGTTTTTATTCGTCCTAGTGGCTCAGGACAAGCAATGAATGTGATATTTATTCCCCTTGATTGTGATATTATAACTGGGGAGATAGTGATGCGATATATTGAATCACTAGCAGACCAAACATCTCTTAATGAAATCATAAGAGAAAAACATGGATTGACTTATGGAGTTGATGCCTATATTGATACATTTGGAAACAAGTGTTTTATGTGTATAAATTGTGATGTGGATAAAAATGCCCAAGAGCAATTTCTGTCTTTATTTGAAGAGTCTATTGCTTTATCGGTGGATAATTTTAATCAGACTAAATACGCATCTCTATCGAAAATAATTAGACTAAGAAGAGTTTTATCCAGTCTTAATTTAAAGAAATACGAAAGTCTCTTTTTGATTGATAAAAATGATTATCGAGCTTTAGAACCATACTATAAAATTTTAAAATCTGATGTGGATTTGGCGTATGAAGCTATGTATAAGGCTTGCAGTTTTAAGGTGTTTAGCGAGCAGTTAAAACTATTAAAAAGAAGAATCAATGATAATGCTTATTCGAGGGTTTCGAGTGTGTAGATTGAATTGCAAAAATTGTGCAAAATTTTGAGCAGATATATCCAAAGGCTACAATTGGAATTCACCCCTTAGGCTGCCAAACATTAGAGTTATTGAACCAGTGGAGTTAAAAATGAAGATTGAAGGTGAGTTGCGGGAGTACTTGGAAAAAGCATAATATTTATAATCATTATTTGAGTTTAGTAACATATTATCATACAATATGGAATAAGTTAAAAGGTCATAAATGCAGTGGAAAAAAGAAATAATCAATTTAGAAGATGGGCAAAGTGCCGAAGCCCAAGCTCCTATCATTGTCTCTGCTAGCCGCGCTACAGATATCCCTGCGTTTTATGGGGATTGGTTTATAAACAGATGGCAAAAAGGCTATCTCAAATGGATCAACCCCTTTAATGGCAAGCCGCTTTATGTCTCTTTTAGAAACACACGATGCGTTGTGTTTTGGAGCAAAAACCCACGACCTTTTATGAAGCACCTTGACTGGTGTGAAAAAAACATCCCCAATTTTTATTTTCAATTTTCACTCAATGATTATGACAAAGAGCGCTATGAGGGGAAAGTTCCCTCTGTGCAAGCTCGCATTAAAACCTTCAAGGAGCTATCCCGTAGGCTGGGAAAAGAGAGGGTTATCTGGCGTTTCGATCCACTTATCATGACGGATAAAATAGATATAGACGAACTATTAATGCGCATAAAAAATATAGGTGATGAACTCAAAGACTTTACATGTAAACTGGTATTTAGTTTCGTGGATATTGGTATTTATAAAAAAGTGGAAAATAACCTCAAGAAAGATGGCATTGCTTATGTTGAATGGGGTGTGGAAAAGATGAATGCCTTTGCTCAAAGATTGCAAGAACTTAACAAAGAATGGGGGTTGGAATTAGGCACTTGCAGTGAAAAAATAGACTTAGAAAAGTACGGCATCGTTCACAATAAATGCATAGATGATGACTTGATGTGTGAACTTTGTAGCGAAGACAAAGAACTGATGGACTTTTTAGGCGTAGAGCTTAGAGCGCCTAGCCTCTTTGAAACAGAAAAAAAATTCATAAAAAAAAGAAATCTCAAAGACAAAGGGCAAAGAGAAGATTGTGGATGTATCATGAGCAAAGATATAGGACAGTACAACACATGTCCTCATGAGTGCAACTATTGTTATGCCAATGCTTCTAAAGCGATCGCTAGGAGAAATTATAGTTTACATGTAAAGCAGCCAAATAGGAATGGGATATTATAATGGTAATAAATAGACTCTGGAGTTTTAAGCTGTGATGCTGAATTCAATGAAAATATTGAATAAAGGGTTATCACTCTTAGTCCGAGTGAACACAATACAGAAATGTTTAAGCTCAAATGAAAAAATATGCTGATTTTGTTTCTTTTTGAAACAAATAAATATAAAAAACAGGTGCGGAATGACGGATAAATTGAGAGATCCTAAATTTAAACCTTGAGTGCAATTTTTGAAAAGAGAACATATGTCATATTAAAAGTATACAATACAAAGCTCTAGAGAAGTTTTTGTTTGAAAAAACAAGTTGAAAAAGTTATAATTGAAAATTTAAACATAAAGGATTAAGTGATGGGATTTTTTAGTAAGTTATTAGGACAAAATGATTGGAAAAAAACATTAATTAGAGATTTAGCAATATTGACAGCTGTTGATGGAAATATCGATAAAGAAGAAGCTGCTCTTGCATTTAAAATAGCTACGTGTGATTTAGGGTTTAGTGAACAAAAGTTTGTAGATTTAATGGACAATTTAGGTG
>DSBF01000105.1 GCA_011049495.1 Ignavibacteria bacterium | reverse complement strand
ATTCTGTTTATTCGCAATGAACATTCCGTTAAATTCTGTACAGATAATTTTATGGGGATTAAAGTTTTGCATTACCTTTCCAATTTGTAAATTAGTCCATCAATCTTCAAAATATATTGTGAATAAAGATTTCCTATCCGACATAACGCAAAAGTTTAAGAAAATCTTTCAACCCGGGAAGTTAAATACCTTTGGTGGAGTGTTTACACCCGATGTATTAACTATTCTCGGTGTTATCATGTATCTGCGTCTTGGCTGGGTTGTCGGAAATGCCGGGTTCGGTGGTGCACTCGTTATTATTCTACTTGCCAAAACTATTACTATCTGTACCGCACTTTCAATGTCTTCAATAACTACTAATATAAAAATCGGTGCGGGTGGTGCTTATTCAATAATTGCAAAATCATTAGGTTTAGAAGCCGGAGGAAGTGTCGGAATACCGTTTTATATTTCTCAAACGCTTTCCGCCGCTTTATATATAGTTGGTTTTACCGAAGCATGGATTTTCATTTTTCCTTCACATGACCCGTTTATAATTTCAATTGCGGCGTGGATAATACTTTTAAGCATTTCTTACATCAGTGCATTGTTTGCAATAAAAGTACAATATTTTATTCTCGCTATAATCGGTTTATCTATTTTATCATTTCTTTTCACTCCGGAACCGTTGAATAGAAATGTTGAAGTTATCGGGTCGTTCCAGGATGCGGACTTCTGGATAGTGTTTGCAATTTTCTTTCCTGCTGTTACAGGTATAATGGCAGGTGCTAATTTATCGGGCGAATTAAAAAATCCGCGTAAAGCTCTACCGGTTGGAACAATAAGTGCAATAATCGTTACACTGATAATTTATGTTCTTTTAGCTTACTTCGTTTCTTTAGTCGGTACTTCGGAAGAATTACGAACAAATCAAATGATAATGGTTGAAAAAGCTTTCTCACCTGCATTGGTTTTATTAGGAATATTAGCAGCTACGTTTTCATCGGCTTTAAACAGTATGGTAGGTGCACCGAGAATATTACAAGCTCTTTCCTCGCATAAAGCAATTCCATTACATGATTTTTTTGGTAAAAAGACTCAAAACGGAGAACCCCGGAATGCAATTATTTTTACAGGTGCAATCATTTTTGTTGCTTTAATATTCGGTAGTCTTGATGCCCTTGCTTCTCTAATTACAATGTTCTTTTTAATAACGTACGGAACGTTAAACCTGGTTGTTTTTATTCAGCAAAGTATGAAGATAATAAGTTTTAGACCGACATTTAAAGTACCGAGAATTGTTCCGTTAATAGGTGCCTCCGGTTCTTTGTTTGTAATGTTTTTAATTAACCCGGTATTTAGTTTTATAGCTATAGTAACAATAATTGTGATATATATTTATTTAACAAGAAAGGGGTTGCAAGCTGATTGGGGTGATATAAGAGGCGGAATGTTCTTAGTGCTCGCAGAGTTTGCATCTCGAATTGCAGCAAAATTTCCACGGCATCATGTTGTTTGGAAACCTGATATACTTCTTCCGATTGAAGAACCGAATAAATGGTCGGGATCACTTTTATTTATTAAAAATATAACTTATCCATCGGGAAGTGTATTTGCCTTTTCAGTAAAATCAAATGATAGAGAAAAAACTTTAGCAAGTTTACAGCAAATGGTTAATCCACTCAAGGAAGAAAAGATATTTGTTAATTCATCCGTTATTGAAGATGAAAATTTTCTTCACGGAGCAAAGTTGGTTATCCAGACTTTACAAGGTGGTTCGTTTAGACCCAACACTCTCTTTTTAACATTAGGCAGCAATGAAGAAAAGGATAATATTATTAATGAAATTGTTAAGCAGGCGGCTAAACATGAATTAGGTATAATCATTTTGCGACAGCATCCTCGCACCGCATTCGGATTTCAGAAAACAATTAATCTTTGGCTGCGCGATAGAAGTCCTAACTGGCATCTAGCAATTTTAATTGCACTTCAACTTCAACTTAATTGGGAAGGGAAAATTAATCTTGTAACTGTTGCAGCAAAACAAGAGGACGAAAAACGATTATATAGATTTTTAGAAAGATTGAGTGATCAAACAAGATTACCTTCGCTTACAGAATTTCATGTACTTAACGGGACCCTTGATCAAGTGTTGACTAAAGCTCCGAGAGCAGATATAAATATTTTCGGACTTGGTGAAGAGCTTAATTTTAAGATGATGCGGGATATACCAACCAATATAAATTCTTCATGTTTGTTTATTAAGGATTCTGGTAAGGAAAGTGCGGTTGTGTAGTCTATCTAAATTTACTACTCAATTTTTTTTATTCTTTGCTTTAACCATCTAAGGATTTTTTCAAAACGAAAAGAACCGCTAGAAAGATTATTTACATAAAATTGATTTGCCTCTTCAGGATCACATGAAATATAATACCCATTCATTCTTAAAAATACATCTGTTGAAAAGAAAGAAACTCTTTTATTACCATCAATGAAACAATGATTAATCGCTAAACTTTCCATTAGTGCAGCTGCTTCTTCAATTAGAGATTTATAATAACCTGATTGTGGTCTCGATACAGCGGATTCAATTGCTTTCAAGTCTCTAATTCCGTGAATTCCACCAAATTCATCGATCAAAATTTTCTGAATATAAATTACATCCTTTACAGATAAGTATTTTTTCATTTAGCCAGCAATTCACCTAAACTATGATTTTTTTTGATGCTTTCTTTTAAATAATCAACTACTTCCGGATTTATATTTTCATTTGATGAATCTCCACCCGGCAATTTGATATTGAAAGGAAGCCCCTTGTATTCTTCTATCAAACTATAATAAATATTGATTGCTTCGGAATGATTAATTCCCAAACGTGATAGAATTTTGCTTACCCTTTCCTTTTTCTTAGGATCAATCATAGCCCTTACAGTAACCGTTTTACCCATTTTTATTCACCTATTATTACATTTAATGTTATAGCCGTATAATAGCTATATTAATCAAATTATTCAATGGAAATTGAAATGGAAAGTTCGATCAATGAAATGTAGAAAAGAAATTAATCATGCGTAAATTTTAAAATTATTTCACTTTGAGCTGGAAATAATTTCGTTAGTTCATCTCTCTTACCAAATTCAAAATCAGTAAAATCAAAACCGGGTGCAACTGTGCAGCCGACTAAAGAGAATGAATTTTTATCCTTTACTTCTGCTGCGAACCATGTTTCTTTTAGTATTGTGTATTGTAGATTTTCATCTTCAGTAATATTTTGTCCGAGTACAATCTTTGAATAGTTCCCTTCCGAAGAAATTAAATGCAGAACAATTGGTGAACCCAAATAAAAATGCCAAGTTTCATCTGATTGCAATTTATGAAATGCGGAAAACTGTTCACCTTCCAACATATAATAAATTGAAGTGCCGAAACATCTTTCTGAAGAGTAACGTTCAGGTAATCCTTCTGCT
>DSBF01000175.1 GCA_011049495.1 Ignavibacteria bacterium | reverse complement strand
GCAGTTGTTATATCGGGCGATCTTAAAAATACTTTCAATTGATTTGAAGCAAAACCACTACCCGGCAGAGACTGTTGTAAAATTCCACCTAACGGAACTCTCCCGGCAAGAACATGATTTCTTGCGACTTTATTTCCCGTTGGTGTATCAAAATCAAACCCGCCAACCGAAAGAGGACCTTGAGCCATTGCATAAACATTCCCGTCCATACTCGAAAGGGGAGTCATTAATAGAACTCCGCCTTGAAGACTTCTCGCATCGCCTAATGAGGATACATTAACATCAAATTTTGAACCCGGTTTTAAGAAATCAGAAATTGTTGCCGTAACCATTACTGCAGCAACGTTCCGGGTTTTTATATCTTGTTGGGGAACCGTAATTCCAAATCGTTTAAGCATAGAACTTATAGACTGGATTGTAAATGAAGTTCTATGACTATCGCCTGTGCCGGCTAACCCTACAACAATTGCATACCCGATAAGTTGAGTTGAGTTATCTCCGCTTACATATGCAATGTCCTTAATTCTCTGAGCATTGGATATATTAAAGAGGAGTATAAAAATGAAAAAATATTTAAGTAAGCATTTCATAATTACACCTAAAATAACCAGTGAAATAATTTAGTTAACCAACCGGGGCTTTGCATTCTATCAATCATTCCGCTTCCTTCCAGTATAATCTCAGCCTCGGAAATGTTATAAGATTTTATTGTATTATCCGAAGCAATGTCAGATACTCTAACTACACCGGTGATAAAAATTCTTTGCTCTTCTCCGTTAATAGAAATAACTCTGCTGCCGCGAATTAACAAGTTTCCGTTGTTTAGAACCGAATCGATTGTAGCAGTAATTCTTGTTCTGACCATACCGGCAGATTTAGTAGCTCCCGAACCGGAAAATTCATTATTGCTGCCGATATCTAATGTTGCACTTGGAATTAAGGATTCGCCATCTAAAGAACCGCTTGCGCCAAATCCTATATCGCTTTTTCTGCCTCCGCTTGTTTGTGCATTGTTGGCAGCTTCAGATGCTTCCATTACAAGGATTGTGATTGCATCGCCGACTCTATTAGCTTTTTGATCTGAGAAAAGAGACTTAAAACTATTCTGGCGCATGTCCTGAGCACTTACTACAATCACAAAGGCGAAAAGTATTATTATAATTTTTTTCATTTTATTTACTCAATTATTATTGCTTCATTATGATTTATTATTTCGGCAGAATACTGATGATTATTTGCTCTTATTTTAACTATGTCTCCCACCGTTCCGGATTGCCTTGCGGTTCCTATAAAGGTAACTGATACTGAACCGAAATCATATCTTAGGTTAACTTGGTCCCCGGGATTAATTACAGGTTCAGCCTGGATATGTTCTCTGCAAATTATTGTTCCTGGCGGCAAGTTTAACCTTGAGATTACACCGGTTGGTTCTTCGTTGATGTTAATTGGAGTTTGATTCAAATCAGTAACATTTTTTAACATGAAAGAAGAATTCGATCCGTTTATTAAATCACCTTTATTAATAACTGCATTGCTAATCAAAACCTTTTTGAACAATTCAACTTTTGCAATCAAAAATCTTTCTCTTGAAATATTGTTCTGATCAATAATCTTTACCGGTATAAAAAAGTTATTCCCGATTCTATTGGATTTTCTTTTATAATTTATTTCCAATGATTTGACGGAAGAAAATTCATCATGCAATGTATATGAGACGCTATCATATTCTGCATGGTTTTCGTGAATATAATTTCCAATTTCCGTGTGAATTTTATCACCGGGATTAATGAATAAGTTAAATACAATATTTAGCAGTAAAAGGATCATCTGTCTATCGTTTTAAATTGTTGGTAATCGTCATCATTTCTTCAACGGTCTTAACTGTTTTTGAATTAATTTCATAAGCTCTTTGTGCGGTAATCATCGCAATCATTTCTTCAACTATGTCAACGTTTGAAGACTCAAGGTATCCTTGATGAACTTCGCCGTAACCATCCATACCTGCAGTCCCGAACATTGGAGGACCGGAATTTTCAGTCTCGGCATATAAGTTATCGCCAAGTGCTTTAAGACCGCCGGTATTCATGAATCTTACTAATTGAATATTATCGAGAACATAAGAATTACCGCCTGCGGTTTGGACTTCGATAGTACCGTCTCGTCCTATGTTGATAGCTAATACATCATCACTAAGTGTAATTTCCGGTTCAAGCAAGTAACCGCTGGCAGTAACAACTCTTCCTTCGCCGCTAATCTTAAAACTTCCGTCTCTAGTGTATGCGTAAGTTCCGTCGGCTTTTCTAACCTGGAAAAAACCTTCGCCTTGAATTCCCAAATCAAGTGAATTGTTGGTTGGCTGAAGATCGCCCTGCTTAAATATTTTTTGAGTAGAAGAAGCTTTAACGCCGCTGCCTACTTGCAATACATCTCCTGTGGATTGAGAAGAACCGATATTGGTTCTTGCCTGGCTTGAAGTTGGAATTTCCTGATACATGAGATCTTGAAATTCTGCTTTGTTTTTCTTGAACCCGGTTGTATTAATGTTTGCAATATTGTTTGAGATAACCTGAATATTTATCTGCTGAGCATACATACCGGTTGCGGCTGAACGTAATGATTTTGTTGCCATTTTGTATACCTATAATTATTTAACATTTCCGATCTCATTTGCTTTGCCCATAATTTCATCCAAGTATTGAATCATTTTTTGAGCTGACTCGTATTCTTTACTAATGCGAATCATTTCTTCCATTTCAACAATCGGATTAACATTAGAGCTTTCTAAATAACCTTGTGCTACTTGATACTCTTCGGGATCCGCGGAGTCGAAGAAACCATTTGCAAGTCCATAGTTATTGTTCCCTGTTCGAATAAGATTATTCTTCTCCTCGATTTTAACAATCTTTAGTCTGTCTAAATATTCTTCACCGATAAAGATTTCGCCTTCAAGTGAAATATTAATCGATCTATTTTTTTGCCAAAAATCTTCTTGCAAAAGAACTTCACCATTTTCACCTAATACTTTATTCCCTCTAGCATCTACTAAGTAACCATCCTCGGAGAGTTTAAATTTTCCGTTCTTCGTAAACTGTATATCCCCGTTATTGTTTTCGATAACAAAGAAAGCATCACCACTAATTGCCAAATCAAGCGGGTTATCGGTTTGAACCAGTTCTCCCTGAGTAAAATCTAAGATATTACCTCTAACAGTCATTTTTTCATTGTTGAGGATTAACTGCTCAAAAGGTAATTCTCTCTTATAACCGGTTGAGTTTATATTTGCAAGGTTATTAACAATCGAACCAATTTTCTTTTCATTAAGACTTAAACTCCTTGATGCTGATTCCAATCCGTTAACCATGATTTCCTCGTTTAATAATTTAGTCTAGCGGTTTGTTTGTTAAATTTTGCCGCTAATAGTAATTCAGATTTTGCAATATTGTATTTCTTTGCAGTATC
>DSBF01000024.1 GCA_011049495.1 Ignavibacteria bacterium | reverse complement strand
TTATCTTATAGTAATTGGGTATGTCAGTTTTAAGAATCCAATATATTTGTTTTGAAATACTCCGTTAGAGTCCATGTATTCGGTATGATTAACAATGAAATACAAGTAGCCAAATGGTGGCTTAAATCGCCATCCAGTCAAGCCATAGACATATATTTAGAAGTACTACCCATCCTTAGGGCCACTAATGGTCTTTTCTTAATTGATATTTTATTAATATGATGATGTAAATCTGTGTTACATAACCGGAAATAACTCGCAGAGTTATTCTGGTTATTAACACCTTTTCTTTTTTGCCTACTTTTTTCTTTTATTAAAAACTTCATTTCCTGTTAATATCTATGCTGCCTGGTAATATAGTTCTGCAGGTATCTTCCTTCCTATACCCTGGTGGCGAAGGTCATGATTATAGTACCGGAAGTATTCTTTTAACCCCTGGTACAACTCCAGCCCATCAGCAGCAGGATGAAGGTATACATAATCATATTTCACCGATCTCCACAGACGCTCTATGAAAATATTGTCAACCCAGCGTCCCTTCCCATCCATGCTTATCTTGATATCCTCTTTCTTCAGATAATTTACCCATTTCTCACTGGTAAATTGGCTCCCCTGGTCGGAATTTATTATCTGCGGTTTGCCATGATCCTTAATAGCCTGTTGCAATACTTCCAGAGTGGCATCAGTATCCATACTGTTGGAGATACCCCAGCCAACAACATAACGGCTGTAAACGTCTATAATGGCCGTCAAATACAAAAAGCCATTCTTCATTGGAATATACGTCAGATCAATTTCCCAAACCTGATTTGGTTTTGCAATTTCAAGGCCCTTGAGCAAGTATGGGTGAATATACTTTTTCAGGCCTAACTTGCTGAGGTTCTTCTTTGGATAAACAGCCATTACACCCATCAGCCTTAGAAGCCTGCGAACACGCTTATGATTTGCTATAATACCTAATGCAAACAACATATCCTGCATCCTTATTACGCCTGCTGTTGGGTGTTTTATATAATGTTCATCCATTAATCTCATGATCTCAAGATTCTCCGGTTTTTCTCCCTGAGGCTTGTAGTAAAGCCCACTACGATGAATGGATAGCAGTTCGCATTGTTTTCTCACACTATATTCATCTTCATTATCAATGAGTTCCCTGCGCTCTTTCAACGTCCAATCTTGTTTAAGCTTTTTTTTAGAAAATCGTTCTCCATCTCCAACTGCCCGATCTTGGAATATAACTTATCAGCATCAACATCAGATTTGCCTTCTGATTTGTTATCAAAAACAGTTGAGGATTTTTCTAAAAATTCCTGCTTCCATTTTCCAATAATGTTCGGATGAACTTCGAATCGCTTTGATAATTCAGCAAGTGTCTCGCGTTCTTTCAACGCTTCAATTGCTACCCTAGCCTTAAAGGCACTCGAAAATTTTCTTCTTTTCTGTTTCATAATTCACTGGTAAAATTAATTGTTATTTTTCAACTTAACCAGTGGTCCTAATATTGGGTAGTATTAATCTATTTCAGATAAAAATAAAGGTGTTGCAGTTTCTAATAGGTGGGTGAAGATTTCGCTTTCATGCCCGATTGAAAGGCTGTTCACGTCCTCGCCTTCAGGCGTGTTCACTATTTTAATGGTTGCTTCGGCTCCGCTCAGCAACCCTTGTATTTCTTTAGCCAGCTTTTCAGCTGCTGTAATTCCTGTTTTATCGCCATCAAAAAAGATTATTATTTCCTGCAGGTTGGTTAGTTCCTTGATTGCGGCTTTGTGTTCCGGTGTAAAACCGTTGGTTCCGTAACAGCTTAATACTTCGTAATGCTCGGTTATAAATGGAAGCTGCAAAAGCGTGGCTGCGTCTATTATCGCTTCGGTCAGTATCAACCTGGTTGTTTCTTGTTTGGGAAAATGTGGGTAAAGCCCTTCCCGGTCTCTCAGGTAATAATGTTTATTGTCCGTACTCTCCTCGATGCTGCGGAAGTAAAGCCCGGTAATTTGTTGCTCTTTGTCTTTAAGCGGGAACACGATACAGTTTTTACCAAAAACATAATATCCTGTTGAGTTGCCAGCCTTTGTTTTGCTTTGGGTCGGTGTGAGCATCCCGTATTTTACACATTCGTTTATCAGTTCTTCATCTCGCCTTTGCCCGTGGTGGAACTGTGCAGAGTTGTAACCGATTTCCAGAAACAATTCTAAACGCCTGGTTTGTGTAATGTAGTTCCTTGATGGCTTGCTGTTGTTGATTGCCCCACGGAAGTAGCCAAAAAGTTTTGTAAGTAATTGTATTTTTTCTTCTCGGCTCGTTGGTTCTTCTTTGGGTTTGGTTGGTAGCGGTTTTGTTTCGGTTGGGTTTATCATTGCTGTGGCTTTGGTCAATGCTTCGTGTTTGCTGCATTTTTCTTTTAACTGAATAAACTCTATGGTGTCGCCATTGGCTTTGCAGCCAAAGCAGTTAAATGTATTTGTATTCGGGTATATTTTTAGGCTCGGTTCTTTTTCTTCATGGAAAGGGCATTTGAGCATCTGGTTTCGGTTGGTTTGCAGACCGTAGTGGTTTAGTACTGTTTCTATTTTTAGTCTTTGTTTTATGTCGGATATTTCCATGATGAAAAAAGTTTAAAAATTTTATTTTGGAACTATTAGACGCAAATATAGATTATAATCCCATATAAACAAAGAATTATTGTTTTTATTATCGTCTTATAATTCCGTATATTTGCAATTAAACAGCACTATAAGACTCAAAATAGGATTATATGGACAAAATAGCGGTTATTATAACGAACCTTAGAAAAGAAAAAAATTGGTCGCAGACCGATTTAGCTAATCAAAGTGGTGTATCTCGTGAGATGATTAGTAAATATGAAAGGGGTATTGCTATCCCTTCTGTGGATGCTGCTAAAAAAATAGCTGATGCTTTTGGGGTGTCTTTAGATTATTTGGTGGGTGAAGGCATTAATTCCTCATTTGATAAGCAAACATTAAAAAGGCTGCAAGAAATTCAGGATATGAAGCCTGATTTTAAAGTACACCTGTTCTCTATTATTGATTCCGTAATCAGGGACTATAAAACACAACAAGCTTACACATCTTAAATTTAAACGATTATGAACTTACAATATATATCAGACAGCAAAGGACAAACAACTGGCGTATTCATTCCGATAAATGAATGGAACGACCTTAAAAACAAATACAAGGATATTGAAAGGGAAGATATCGACATTCCGCAATGGCACAAAGATTTGGTAAGGCAACGCCTGAATGATTACAAGAAAAACTCAGGTTCTGCAATGGACTTTGATTCTGCAATGGACGATATTGAAAAAGAACTGTAATGTACAAATCCATAATCCTACCCCTTGCAAAAGAAGATATCCGGGAAGCTGCCAAATGGTACAATAAACAACAAAATGGACTTGGTAAAAGATTTACTGCAGAAGTTCGTGAAAAAGTTCATTTTATCAGGCAAAACCCTAAAGCTTCAAATATTC
>DSBF01000446.1 GCA_011049495.1 Ignavibacteria bacterium | reverse complement strand
GCTTTTGGTCCAATAATTAATTCGGTAGAAACGTTATGATCGTCAAGCAATGGTTTGCGTGCAAGTTGTGCAGTTACAATTTGAATATCGTTCCATTTGGGAAGTTCGTTATACGGAACGCCCATTGCTGAACTCACTCCGTGTTTACCAACAGCTTTAATTCCCCCTTTTGCTAATTGTTGAATGTAATTGTTATGAGGTTCTTCTTCGGCTCCGTGAATATCTGCATACAATCCTAAATATGAATCGCGGTTGTACGGCTGCGGATTTTCTTTTTCCCACTCTTTAATTTCGTCTTCGTCAACGTAGACTGCATCATTTTCTTTATCGATCCAAGCTGTAAACTTTTTTAACTGTTCTGCATTATTGTATTCGCTTATTCCGGTATCGTACCGGTAATCCCAATAATGTACGCCGCAAATTAGATTATCCCCGTCAACGTAACCGTCAGAAAGAAGAGCGCCGCGGTGAAGGCATCTTCCGTAAAGTGCCGAAACGTTATCGTCATATTTTATTAAAACAAGATCTACATTAGCGACAAGGGCGTATTTTGGTTTACGATCTTCGAGTTTACTAAACTCTGCAATTTTTATTTTTCTGATAATTTACCTCCACTAGTATTAATAAACTTGCCCTCATTTAAGGAAATTTCTACTTACAAACAAAATTAAATCATTCTATAGTTGTCTCTGGAAAAAAAGCCACCCAGGCAAACCAATAAGCAACATATTGAGTAATTGTTTTAAGACGAGCTCCTTGATTTGGACCTGATACAATAGTGCCAAAGATATCGTATTTATTATCGTCTGTATCTTTTAAAATAAGAGGTAATTGATTATCAAGCAAAGTTAATTCAACTCTTTCATCACTTTCCAATTCTGATTGATAAGCTGTGATAAGATTATCGTTTTTACTCATTACCACTATTATGCTGAAGCCATCAATACTTGATTGTGTCAATGATAAATTGTCGGAAGCAAATCTAAAAGCTTTTGCCGTACCGTTACTCCAAATACCCAAGACTCTTTCTTTACGTGGTAATCTACTATCATTATGTGAAACCGGGAATAAAAGAAAATTATGATTTGTTCGGTAATCCCCATACGGGAATCTACCATAATTTCTAGAATGCCCGGTATTGTTTGATACAACCTTGGAATCAGGGTAGTAACTTTTAATATTGCGCCAGGTTGTTTCAATAACCGGGAATGTATTAGCTGCTTGCCCAATCAATCTACCATTAACGCTCAGCATTTTCATTTGAGACCAATGACTATCGGTAGCTCGATCATATGGAATTAAATTGGTATTGTATAGTAACCCGCTTACACCAAAAGTTGTTTCGGTACCATTAATTACCCTATTATAAGCGATTCCCGAACCGGTTAATGGACAGTATGTTATCGAGAATTTATTTTCATTTATGCCATCATTTATAATCTCGTGCCAATCAAGAATCGGATGAGGATAAACACGAATTTCATCATCAATTTTTATTGCTATAACAAGGTCATTATCATTTAGATAAGCTACCGAATTAGCTGGAATTAAATTAGGGTTTGTTAAAGAAGGAATACCATCTTTCCCGGGACCACCATCAAAAATCTCGTCTTTTGGTATTAACCATGGTGACGTAATCCCGCCAATTTGATTAGAGCTACTGTTAACAACTTCATCACAACTCCAGAACAATGGAATTAATAACAACAAAAACATTTTTAAACGATACATATAATCCTCCTAAAAACTATTTATAAAAGAAACTGAATAAAACATTGAAAAGGAAAGTGTATAAGAAGTTGTTAGTTGAGTCCCTTGTAAGTTTCTATAAATTGGTAATTGACTTGTAATTCTTCCGGTAAGAAAATCAGTAAACTTAAAATTAACACCGGGTATTATGTATAACCATGAACCACCCGTATTAGGGATATCTTGATTATCGAAAACATCCATAGAAGTATTGCGAAATCTAAAAAATAGTGAGAAGTCTAAAATTGTATCTGTTCTATAACCTATCCCGGAAGAAATAATTAATTCGTTTCCGAATTTATAAGCATTATTAGTTCCTTCGAATCTATCAAAAGAAGAATTTATTTTATAAGATAAATTTGCAATAAAGTTAATCGGTAAATCAGGCACGAACCCTTTTGAATAAAAAGCCCATAGTAATAAGTCATATGAACCGGATCCTGACTGCAAATCTGCCGGTAAAAGAATTCCGTTATCTCTGATATCAGCTTTTCCTGTCGGGAATTTACCACCCAACCCGATAGCCAATTCAGTTTGACTGATAATATTTAGTTCAATCAATTTGTATTTAAGCAAGAGAACCGCATCACCCAATCCGTTTGTAGAAATTTCGTTTTGTTGTTGATTTAATGGAGTAATAGTTCTACTCTGATTAACAAACGATAGTAACCCGGTAACAGATAATTTATTAGTGATTCCGTAAGTAATTTCGAATAAAGCAGATTGAGTAAGCCGCTCTCTTGTTTGATCATCCAGCCACTTGCTTCCCTCATAAACACTTTGAAGAGAATTATAATCATATGTTAATCCAAATTGTAAAACACCAGCCGTACCGCTCGACATTTCTAGTGAACCAAGCAATGGTGTTCCGGCACTACAGCAAGCTTGGGCAAAATGGTTAGCGTTTAGTACCAAAAGAGTCAGTATTATAAGTGACGTGATTTTCATAAATAAATCTTTCTATTATTTAGAAATGATTTTCATTTACTTCTAAAGAAGAAATAAATACTACCTGTGCTGTTATAAAATTTCTTCTTTTCATAAATCCACTTTCCTTTTTATGAATTAGGCGAAAGATTCTATCCTCCGCCCGATCTCATAAATAAAAAACTTAATTAACCCTTTTTCATGGCACACGGATTACATGGATTTGCTTTTTTCATTGAACAAGGATTGCATTTCCCTTCCATTTGCTTTGTTCCACAAGGATTGCAAGCCGAACAAGGACTCATCCCGCCATTAGCATCACTTGCTACAAAATTAGTTGATATTTTTACTTCCTCATTTACTTTCCCAACAACCATCATAGGAACTTTAACCCCGTAATCAGAAAGTTTTATGCTGAACTCGGCATTTGCCACAAGAAGATTACCTTCGGTTCTAGCTTTTGTTTGCTCCGATTCCTTGAAGTAAGTCAGTTGTGCTGGAACTTCAATTTCTTGTGATTTTCCGTGAACGCTGAATGTTCCGACAAGTGTTGCTTTTACTTTTTCTCCATTAACTAGTTTCTTCGAAGATGGGTTTTTAATCCCTTTTAAGTGAAACACGGCATACGGATATTCTTCTGCATTAAGCCAATCTTTGCTTCGTAAATGTTCGTCTCGTAGATCAATGCCTGTCTTAATATTAGAGATAGGAACCTTAACCATACCTTTCGGCGAGTTGGTAATATCGTCTTTATTTATCATTACAGTTGCATCCAATCCGCTTGACACCCCGACTATTTTTTCAAAAGGTGCATC
>DSBF01000277.1 GCA_011049495.1 Ignavibacteria bacterium | reverse complement strand
ACCAAATACAAATTCAAATAGCGGCGCAAATAGCTTAATTACTTTTTCTAATTTTTCAGATATTAGCAATGAAATGAGTCTAGATATCACTTTTGGGTCAGACAATATTAAATTATTTGACAAGATTAAAGATTTAGGTGCTCATCAAAGTTTTAAGTTAACAGCTGGGACTAAAACTTTTTCAGTACTTAATGATAATCTAATAGTTAATTTTTCTGAATTTAACATTTCAAACTTTACCCAAAATGACATTGCAGTATTTGATGATAATAATTCCGAGATTGTTATTGGCACTAAAGATAATTTACTCAATCTTGCCCATTTTGATAATGAAATTACACAACACTCAGTTGAACTGGAATCTTTAAGTAGCTCAACTGTTGTTATTAAGCTTTTTAATAATACTGAAATTTTAATTTATGTTGGATTAGAAAATGGCAGTATTTCAAACTTCAGATATAATTTTAGTACAAAAGTTAAACCGGTCTTAATAGAGACAGTTTCATTCTTTAATGAGCCTATTACTCAAATAGCAATACTTGATAATGAAATAATTGCTTCAAGTGGTAATAAAATTAAATTTTTAGACGAGCCTGAACTAGATATTGAATCTCCTGTCTTGCAAATAGCTCTAACTAAAAGTAATTCCGGAAATTATTCAGCAATTACTCTTACAGAAAACAATACGATAGGCATTCTTGAAAAAGGAATGGGATTTAGTAAGATTTTCTCAGGTAGTAATGTTCAATATGAGTCAATTTCTTTAGCTGATCTAAAAAAAGATGGTGAAAATTATATTGTTTTTAATGACGGAGATTTGATAAAAGCTGTTAACTTTGACGGAAGTATTGCTGATAATTTCCCTTACAAAAATAATAGAGAAAATAAATTTACAGGATATCCACTTACTGCTGATCTTAATAATGATGGTTTTGATGATATTATTTCTCTAACAGATAATGGTAATGTATATGCAGTCTCCGGTAATGATGGGAAATTGATTCCAGGATTCCCAATTTCCGTAGGTGGCAACATACCAAGATTGAATACAATCGTAGAAAGAGAAAATGATGTGTTGCTTTCTGTAACATCCTCAAATAATGATGTATTTCTGTGGACTATTAACTCAACCGGGAATGTTAAATGGGGAAGCAAATACGGTGATAATTACAACTCATCCTCCCTAAGCTCAGCAGAGAATGAAAATTTTATATCAACATTCTTCCCTAAAAATAAAACTTATAATTGGCCTAACCCTGTTTACGGAAATGAAACCTATTTTAGAACCTACGTTTCTGAAGATTCAAGAGTTGAAGTAAAGATATTCGATATTGCCGGCGACTTAGTGGATGAAATTAAATTTAATGCTGCCGGAGGCCGAGATGCGGAATACGGTTGGAATGTCTCAAATATTCAAAGCGGTGCTTATTTTGCTCATCTCAAAGTAAAATCTAATACAGGAAAATCAGAGTCAAAGATTATTAAAATCGCTGTCGTTAAATAAAACTAATCCAAATTTCATGAAAAAAATACTTTATTTATTTTTTGTTTTTTATATTACGGTCTATTCGCAAATTGATGATTTTAATCCCGATTATAATTGGTATTCAATAGAAGGGAAAAATGTAATTGTTCATTTTCATGATGAAGCGGAAAGATCTGCCAGGACAGTATTAAAGATTGCTGAAGAAGTTTGGGAACCGATTACAAATCTATATGGTTATGAACCGGATAAGGTACATTATATTATTAAAGACATTGACGATTATTCTAATGGGGCGACATTCTTTTTTGATAATAAAATTGAAATCTGGTCATCCGCATTAGATTTTGATTTGCGTGGAACGCATAATTGGTTGCGTAATGTTATTTCTCATGAATTTACTCATATGGTTCAGATACAAGCTGCAATGAAAATTGGTCGTACTATTCCCGCTTTTTACTTGCAATTTTTAAATTATGAAGATAAAAGAAGGCCCGATATTCTTTATGGATTCCCTAATTTTATTGCTTCCTATCCGGTAGCTACTTTTAATATTCCCGCTTGGTTTGCCGAAGGAACTGCACAATATATGCGGGAAGAATTTGATTATGACAATTGGGATACTCATCGTGATATGATTCTCAGATCATACGCTTTGGATGATAAAATGCTTACCTGGAACGAGATGGGGGTATTCAGTAAAACTAGTTTGGGTAATGAATCCGTTTACAACGCCGGATTTGCGTTAACTCGCTACATTGCTCAAAAGTATGGTGAGGAAAAAATAAAGGAAATTACGCATAAATTAGGTAATTTAACAAATTTTACACTTGATGCTGCTTTTGAACAAGTGCTTGAAAAAGATGGGAATGAAATTTATAATGAATGGTCAACATTTTTAAAAGAAAATTATCATGAAAGAATATCTCCGGTTAAGGAAAATTTGGTTGAGGGTAGATTAATTGCCCCTAATGGCTTCGGTAATTTTTATCCGGTTTATTCAAGTAACAATGATGTATATTTTATTTCGAACACGAAGAATGATTACTTTTCACCTTCGGGAATTTTTAAGTTTGATAGAAAAACCGAAGAAGTTAAACCTGTGAAAATGGGGATAAGATCAACGTTTAATTTTATTCCCGGCACAAATAAAATTGTTTATTCAAAACTTAGCAGAAAAAATCCCGATGGAAATAATATTCATGATTTATTTATTTATGATATAGACGAAGACGAAGAAAAACAAATTACCAAAGGTTTACGAGCTAATAATCCTAACATTTCTAATAGTGGTAAACTTATTACGTTTGTTTACCAAAAAGATGGCTCAACTAATCTTGGCATCATAGATTCAGAAGGTAAAAATTTTAGAAGTCTTACTTTTTATAATAATGGTGAGCAAGTTTACAATCCTAAGTTTACTCCTGATGATAAATATATAATTTTTGGTTATTCTTTTCATCATGGAAGGGATATTGCAAAAATAAATATCGATGGCACCGAAAAAGAATTTTTACTTAAAGAAAAATATGATGAACGTAATGCTCTTATGCTTTCGGATAATGAGTTAATTTATTCATCTGATGAAACAGGCATATTTAATATTTATAAATTTAATATTGCATCAAAAGAAAAAACTCAACTGACCAATGTAATTGGCGGGGCATTTATGCCAAGTATAAATAATGATGGCAATATTGTTTATGCTGGATATAAATCATCTGGTTATAAAATTTTTGAAATTACTTTTGATGAAACAAAAACTGTAAATGAAGACAACAGTTATGTTTATCTGCCTAATCCTCCTCTCAATCAAAATAAAAAATATGGTGATTATAATGCCGAGTATTTTGAAAGGCTCAGAAATTTTAATGATTACGAAATACCTGATGTTGAAAAGAGAAAATACTCCGGTGCATTTACTAGAATGACTGTATTACCTTTTGTAAGATATGATAACTATAACACATCAAATAATGCAATTGATAAAATTAAACCTGGTCTTTATTT
>DSBF01000491.1 GCA_011049495.1 Ignavibacteria bacterium | reverse complement strand
AATTAATGACTCCGTTTTTATAGATATGAGATCTATGCAGACAAGTCTCTATTCACTAAAAAAAAACAATCCACTGTTAGCACAAATAGTTGATACTATGAAAGCGGGGAATTACTCTGCTCCAATTCATGTTAATAACGAATGGTATATTGTTAAACTGGAAAATATTTGGCGTAACATGATTACCAGCGAAACGGAATTCAATAAGTTGAGATACGAATCTGAACAAGCATTTATAAAAAATAACATGGATCGTGAATCCGATATTTATGTTGATAACTTACTGCGAGGTGAAAATCCTATAATTAAAAAACATGCATTTAATTTACTTCGTGCATATCTTGGTAAATATGTCCTTCCATTAGAACAATATGAGGAATGGGAATTAGAAAAAATACTTGATTCAGCTTTGTCGAATCTTGGTTTATCTAGAGGAGATGAATATCCCGGAATTGAAATAGTTGTTACTGAAAACAAATCGTATATGCTGGATGAATTTATTACATGGTATCGCAACAGAAGTCTTTATATAAAGTTTGATAAGCGTGATCTGAATTCATTTTCGAGATCGATGGAAAATTTAATTTGGTTAATGCTTCGCGATAAGTTGTTAACTCAAAGAGCAAAAGAGAATGGATATTTCGAAAATAGCTGGGTTGAGACTCAAAGCAAATGGTGGCGTGATAAAATTGCTTATAGTGCAATGAGAAATAAACTTGCTAATTCTATTCTTTTGGAAAATGAAGAAGTAAACACCGGCAGCGAAACGGAATCATCACCTGATGATTTATCAATTGAATTAATTGCTAAAATGTTCAGAATGATACAAGCATCAAAAGCAAAGCATAACGTTGTTATCAACAATGAAGTGCTCAATAAAATTTCAGTTTCCGAAGAAAATGATCCTAAAGTAGTTGATTTTTATTCGGCAAAAAAAGGCGGACTGATTCCTCGTCCGCCATATCCGACGATAGATAATGAATGGGTTAATTGGGAATAACCAAAATGAAACTGAATCTTCTTTTTACTCTCATCACTGTTTTATTATCTCTTCTTATTATAAGCTGCGGAAGGAGTGAAGCTGATAGAAACACTATCCTGTATTGGAGTTCAAATAATACTTACGAGATACAGTTTGCAGCCTACGTAACAAAAAAGTGGAATGAAGAAAACTCGGTTAAAGTAAAATTTCAGCCTGTACCGGAAGGACAATCAAGTGAGGAAATAATACTTGCCGCCGTTGTGGGTAAAACGACTCCCGACATCTATTCCAATATGTGGCAGGGTGATGTTGAAGTTTATGCACAAGCTGGAATTCTTATTCCGCTTGATACATTGGATGGTTTCCTCGAATTCATTTATGAAAGATGTGACAGTGCCGTTGTTGAAGAGATTACTTCTACCGATGGACATATTTATCAAATCCCCTGGAAAATTAATCCGATAATGTTGATCTACAACCAAAATGCAATGAATGAATTAGAACTTGATTCTGTGCCCGGGAATTACTCGCAATTCACAAGTGCTGCCGAAAAATTTAAAGCTGATCTCGACGGTGATGGTTACATAGACAGATGGTTCGGTTATGCAGAAGTTCAGGTAACCTGGTGGCAGAGATTTTTTGATTTTTATCCGTTATATCTTGCTGCTTCGGGAGGAGCTTCGCTTGTAGAAAATGACAAAGCAGTTTTTGACAATGAGCATGCCGTAAATGTTTTTAAGTTTCTTAGAAACCTGTATGCAAATAATTATTTCTCGAAAGAAAGATTATCGGCACGGCAGGATGTTTTTCTTTCAGGAGTAATTGCAACACGTTTTACGGGACCGTGGGAAATTTCACACTCGGAAAAATATAAACCTGAAGGCTTTGAATATGATTTTCATCATTTACCGGTACCCGATAATCATGAAGGTCCTATTTATACTTACGGCGATCCGAAAAATATTGTGATTTTTAATACTTGTAAAAATCCAACATCTGCTTGGCAATTTTTAAAAGAAATGATAAGCGAAGAAAATGATTTGAAATTATTGGAATTCAGCAACCAACTTCCTCGTAGAAAAAATATAGATCAAAATTCATTATTTGCCGGGTACTTCGAACAAAATCCCAAAATGAAAAACTTCGCCGAACAAGCAAAATATGTAAAAGGAACTGATGCAAGTCCCGTATTGAAGGAAGTATTCGACTTAATTTCTCAGCAATATGAAGCATGCGTTGTTTACGGTGTTAAATCACCCGAAGCAGCAATTAAAGATGCAGCCGATGCGGTTAATTTATTATTCCTAAAATAAATAAGTAGATGAAAATAAAAACAAAGATAACGCCATATTTACTCGTATCTCCGTATATAGTTCATTTTATGCTGTTTGTGGCGTTTCCGGTAGTGTTTTCAATTGTTCTTACATTTCACAAATGGAATATCATTTCCCCGATGGAATACATTGGTTTGAATAATTATATAAGATTATTCAAAGATGAGGTGTTCTTTAAATCACTCATGAATACATTGATCTTTTTAGTAATCCATATACCACTGCAAATTATTGTCGCATTGTTTCTTGCAGAAATACTAAATCAAAAAATAAAGTTCAGAGGATTCTTTAGGGCGGCATTCTTTTTACCTGTTATTGTCTCAGGCGTTGTTGTTACAATTCTTTGGCAGCAATTATACGGTTTTGATACCGGTTTGCTGAATAGATTATTGGTAAGTATTGGCTTAGGTAAAGTCGGATGGTTAACCGATCCTAATATTGCAATGCCTTCAATTGCATTAATGGCAACATGGAAAAATGTTGGTTTGTATATTGTTCTTTTCTTGGTAGGATTACAAACCGTACCGGTCCAATATTACGAAGCAGCAGATATTGAAGGTGCATCCAAATGGCAGAAATTTTTTAAGATTACTTTGCCGATGATTAACCCTACAATTTTTATGGTAGTTATCCTTTCAACAATTGGCGGATTCTCATTGTTTATTGAACCCTACATAATGACCGGTGGCGGACCTCTTAACAGTACAATTTCTGCAGTCCTTTACATTTACAAACAAGGATTTTTCTATTACCATATGGGATATTCGGCTACTCTCGGTTTGTTCTTTGCATTAATAATTATGGCAGTTGTTGTTATTCAGAAAAAATTTGTTGAGCGTGATATCTGATACAAGTTAAGAAAATATTGTTCTATTTATTATTGTTAATCGGGGCGTTGGTATTCATCTATCCGTTTTACTGGATGGTTATGGCATCGCTTGCTCCTGAAAATGAAATATCGATTTTAACTCTTTTACCTTCTTCGGTTTCAATAAATAGTTATGTGCAAATGGTCGATAAAATTCCTATAGGGAGATCGTTAATAAACAGTTTGATAGTTGCTTCATCTGTTACCGCCGGTGTTTTAATATTTGGTTCTATGATAGGTTATGCACTTTCTCGATTAGAGTTTAAGGGAAGAAATACAATATTTTATATAATCATTTTTACAATGACACTTCCTTT